>NZ_NPFZ01000001.1:0-236256 GCF_002259425.1 Rhodococcus sp. 14-2470-1a | reverse complement strand
TGCGTCGCCGAGGTTGGCGAGTGCGAGCTGGCCGGTGACCTCGCCGGTGGCGGGGTTGGTGACCGGTGCGGTGGTGGTGGAGGTACCAGCGAACGGCTTACCGTCCACCCAGTGTCCGATTACGTTGCTCATGAGTGTCCTTGTCCTTTGTAACTGATGTCAGCGGTGCCGTGCGATGTAGTCGTTGATGGTCTTCAGCTGGTAACGCGACACTTCGTCGGCGTTCTCGTTCTCGCCGAACACGCTGGAGACCATGACGGTGTTGTCCTTGTCGTAGAACCCGAGCTTGCTCAGGCCGCCGAAGAACTCGTCCCAGTTGACGTCGCCATCCCCGATCTTGAGGTGCTGGTGAACGCGCACTGCATTTCCGGGCGGGTTCGTGATGTAGCGAAGCCCGTGCGAGCGGTGGTGGTCCATCGTGTCCGCGACGTGCACCAGACGAACGAGATCGCCTGCGGTCTCGAAGATTCCGGGCAGATCGCCACCCATGTGGAACTGGTGGCACGCGACGACGACCATGCCGAAGTTCTTGGAGTTGATGCCGCGGATGACCCGGATGGCAGCCTGTCCGTCTTCGACGAAATCGTCGGGGTGCGGGTCGATGCGAACGTCGATACCTTCACGTTCGACGATCGGAACCAGTTCCTCCATCGAGCGGTAGAACGCTCGCTCGGACTCCTCCGCCTTCTCCGGGCGTCCGCTGAACTCGGTGTTCATGACGTTCACGCCGAGGTCGACGGTGATCTGAATGGCTCGCTTCCAGTACCGAACTGCGGCCTCGCGCGCATCCTCGTCCGGGCCTGCCCAGCGCAACACGGGGAGCACGGAGGCGATGCCGACGCCGGCATCCTTGCAGGCCTTCTTGAACTTGGCGACCAGGTCGTCGTCGGCCTTCGGGTGGTTGTAGAACGGGATCATGTCGACGTGCGGGGTCAGCTGCAGGTACTCGTAGCCGAGGTCGGCTACGACGCGGGGCAGCTCCAGCAGCGAGAAATCGTGATGGAACGGGGTGGGATCGAGTGCGATCTTCATGGTGTCGGCTTGGTCCTAGTGTTGTCAGTTGCCGGACGGGCGGAGGAAGGGGCGCTGGATCTTCTTCCACTTCTCGTAGGTGGCGTACGCGGTCTGTGTCGATTCGAGAGTCGAGGTCGCGCTGACCGGTACGTCCCACCACGATTCGGAGTCCGGTGCCGCGATCAGCGGATCGGTCTCCACATGGATGACGGTGGACGTTTCGCTCGCCTTGGCGGCCTTGACCGCGTCGGTGAACTCGTTGCCGTTGTTCACGCGCACCACGTCGACACCGAGGCTGGCCGCATTGGCAGCGAGGTCGACCGGCAAAATGCCGCCCTGGAGTCGTCCGTTCTCGGCGCGGTAGCGGTAGTCGGTGCCGAAGCGCTGGGAACCGAGCGATTCCGACAACGATCCGATCGACGCGAACCCGTGGTTCTGCACCAGGATCATGATGACCTTGACGCCTTCCTGCACGGCGGTGACCAGTTCGGTCGCCATCATGAGGTAGGAGCCGTCACCGACCATGATGAACACGTCGCGGTCGGGCTCGGCCATCTTGGCGCCGATGCCGCCCGCCACCTCGTAGCCCATGCACGAGAAGCCGTACTCGACGTGGTATCCCTTGGAATCCCGTGTGCGCCAGAGCTTGTGGAGATCTCCGGGCATCGAGCCTGCTGCGCAGACGACGACGTCGCGCGGGTCGGACAGCGTGTTCGCGAGGCCGATGACCTGGTTCTGGTTCAGAGGTGCGGTGGAATCCTCGATCTTGTAGACCGAGGAAACCGTGTCGTCCCACTGCTGAGCGAGCTCGGAGACGAGAGTGCGGTACTCGGCGGGAACCTCGTAGTCGCCGATGGCGTCGATCAACGCCTCCAGGGCCTCGCGAGCGTCGGAGACGACGGATATGCCGCCCTGCTTGACCGAGTCGATCGACGCGACGTTGATGTTGACGAACCGAACATCGGGGTTGTTGAACGCGGTGCGCGATGCAGAGGTGAAATCGCTGTAGCGCGTACCGATCCCGATGATGACGTCGGCGTCGGTGGCCAGCGCGTTGGCAGCGGTGGTGCCGGTGGATCCGAGAGCGCCGACGGACTGCGGGTGGTCGTACTTCAGCGAGCCCTTGCCTGCCTGGCTCTGGCCGACCGGAATGCCGGTCTTCTCGCACAGTGCAGCGAGTGCATCGGTGGCGCCGGAGTAGATCACGCCGCCGCCCGCGACGATCAGCGGCTTCTTCGCGGTGCGGATTACCTCGGCCGCTCGCGAGATCACGGACTTCTCGGGCAGCGGGCGTGCGACGTGCCAGGTACGCGGCGCGAACAGCGACTCCGGCCAGTCGAATGCCTCAGCCTGAACGTCCTGCGGGATGGCGACGGTGGCGGCACCGGTCTCGACGGGATCGGTGAGCACGCGCATTGCACCGAGCAGTGCGCCGGGCAACTGCTCCGGGCGCCACACGCGGTCGAAGTAGCGGGAGAGAGGCTTGAACGAGTCGTTGACCGTGACGTCGCCGCTCGACGGCAGCTCCAGTTCCTGCAGCACCGGGGCGCTCGCGCGGGTGGCGAACGTGTCGGCAGGCAGCAGCAGGACCGGCAGGCGGTTGATCGTCGCCAGAGCAGCGCCGGTCAGCATGTTCGTCGAGCCGGGTCCGACGCTGGCCGTGACGGCCCACGCCTGGAGACGATCCTTCTGCCGTGCGTAGGCGACGGCGCTGTGCACCATCGCCTGCTCGTTGCGTCCCAGGACGTAGGGGAGTTCCGGCTCGGTGCCGGCTTCGACGGCGTCGATCTCGGCCTGCAGAAGCGCCTGGCCGAGGCCGGCCACGTTGCCGTGTCCGAAGATGCCGAACGCGCCTGCGAAGAACTTGGTGCGCACGCCGTCACGCTCGACGTACTGGTTCGCCAGGAACTTCACGGTTGCCTGGGACACGGTGAGATGTACCGTGCCTTCGGTGTTTTCGGTCTTGCTCGCCGAAATCGGTGCGGTGGACACCACGGTCATGCTCCTGTCGATGCGGAGTTGAGGGGAAGGCGAGGATCGACGGCCTGGTCTGCCCAGGTGCCGCGGATCCAGGTGTGCTCGGGGTCGTCGACGATGTTCCATGCCCGTTCGCGGCCCGGACCGGCCATGACGTTCAGGTAGTACATGTGGTAACCCGGTGCAGCGACGGACGGGCCGTGGTAGCCGTGCGGAACGAGGACGACGTCTCCGGTACGGACCTCTTCGAGGACCTCGATGGGACGTGCCGGGGTTCCGTAGACGCGGTGGTAACCGAAACCGTTGCTGCTATCGGGGCCCGGTGCGATCTCGAAGTAGTAGATCTCCTCGAGGGCGGACTCGTGCTCGGTGTTCTCGTCGTGCTTGTGGCCCGGGTAGGACGACCAGTTGCCACCGGGGGTGATGACCTCGCACGCGATGAGCGAGTCGGCTTCGAAGGTGTCGGCGGTGCCGAAGTTGTGAACCTGCCGGCTGCAGTTTCCTGCGCCGCGCAGTTCCACAGAGATGTCGGCTGCGGGGACGTAGCGGAACGGAAGCTTCTTCTCGGCGCGGGCGCCGCACAGTGCGAAGCGTCCGCCGTCGACGCTCGAGAGCGTGTACGCGGAATCTCTTCCGACATAAGCGAAGTCGGAGGGTCCGTCGAAGACGGATGCGCGCCCCGCGAGATCGAACTTGGTGCCTTCGCTGGTGACGGTGGCCGAACCCGACAGCGGCACGACCATGATCTCGTCGGAACCGGAGTTCAGATCGACGGACTGTCCGGCCGCGAGTGTCACCGTCCAGAGACTCGATTCCGTCCAGTCGATTCGGGTCGTTCCGCCGGCTCCACTCCTGGCTGCGGACTCGGGTGTCACGACGACGTCGAAGCCGTCCTTGCTACCGGATCCAGCTGCGATGTAGTACTCGGAATTCATCGACTCACCTCACCATGTTCACAGCGGTGGCAACGGCGCCTGCGACATCGCCGTCCTGGGGGTACAGCAGGGTGCGTCCGACGATCAGACCACGGACGGCCGGGATCTCGAGCGCCTTGGCCCAGCTCGCGTACGTCTCCTCCGGTGCGGTCTGAGGATCTCCACCCAGAAGCAGCGTGGGGAGCGTCGTGGCGTCCATGACGCGCTCCATCTCGTCGACGACGGGGAGCTTCATCCACGTGTAGGCGGACGTCGAACCGAGGCCCTGCGTGATGTGAATGGACTTGATGACAGCGTCGGCACTGAGATCGTTCTTGACGCGGCCTTCGACGCGGCTGGACAGGAACGGCTCGACCATGGCGATAAGCTGACGCTCGGCGAGCTCGTCGATCGCCTGGGCGCAGGCGGTCATCGTCTCCAGTGTTCCCGGATCGTCCAGGGCGATGCGGGTGAGCATCTTCGCGCCGTTCATCCGGGCCTTGGCGGTGGATGCTGCGGTGGCACCCGTCATACGGTCGTCCAGTTCGAACGATGCGCCCGCGAGCCCGCCACGGTTCATCGACGAGAACACGACCTTGTCTTCGAGTGCGCCGAGGAGCACCAGGTCGTCCAAGATCTCCGAGGATGCGAGGACACCGTCGACGCCGGGGTTCTCCAGTGCGGTGCGCAGACGGTCGAGCAGCTCGGTGCGGCTGTTCATCGCGGTCATGTTGGATCCGACCGACAGTGCGCCGCGGGCGGGGTGGTCGGCGGCGACGATCATGAGCCGGCCGTTTCCGCGGATGGTCTCACGCGTGGCGCGGGTTGCCCATGCTCGTTCGATGGCCTGCGGGTCGCTCGCACGAATGGCAGCAATTTCGGCGTAGCTGGACGCTGCAGGTGCAGGGGTCAAAGTGGTCTCAGACATTGGCGGCCTCGGTCTTCTTCTCTTCTGTGGCGGAATCTTCTGCGAGAGCTGCGACCTCGGCCGCGGTGGGCATTGCGGTGGAGCACTCGAGCCGCGAGGCGACGATGGCGCCTGCAGCGTTTCCGTATCGGAGGATCTTCTCGAGCGGCCAGCCACCGAGCAGTCCGTGGCACAGCGAGCCGCCGAAGCTGTCTCCTGCACCGAGGCCGTTGACGACGTCGACGAAGTTGGGGGGAACGGTGACGGTTTCCGATCGGGTCTTGCCCATGACGCCCTTCGGGCCCATCTTGACGATCGCGAGCTCGACACCGAGGTCGAGGAGGGCGTCGGCGGCCTTGTGCGGGTCCGTCTCGCCGACGGCCACCTCGCACTCTTCCTTGTTCCCGACGGCGACGGTGACGTGCTGGAGCGCCTTCTGGACCTGTTCGGTTGCGGCTGCGGTGGTTTCCCAGAACATCGGCCGGTAGTCGAGGTCGAGGACCGTCAGTGGTGCCCGGCCGCGTGCTTCCCAGGCGGCGAAGTGCGCGCTGCGGCTCGGCTCCTCCGACAGTCCGGTGACGGTGGACCAGTAGAGGCGTGCGTTCTTCACGGCTTCGACGTCGATGTCTTCGGGTCGGATCTGCAGGTCGGGTGCGGACGGCTTGCGGTAGAAGTACAGCGGAAAGTCGTCGGGCGGGAAGATCTCGCAGAAGGTGACCGGTGTCGCGTACTGCGAGTCGGTGACGACGAAGCGATTGTCGACACCGAGTCGGGCCAGTTCGCCTGCGACGTACCGGCCGAACGGATCGTTGCCGACGCCCGAGATCAGAGCCGACTTGTTGCCCAGGCGTGCTGCGGCGACGGTGACGTTCGCTGCGCTACCGCCGAGGAACTTGCCGAAGGTCTCGACCTGTTCCAGTCCGACTCGGGTCTGCAGGGGGTAGATGTCCACGCCGCTGCGCCCGATGGCGAGGACGTCGAAGGCCGTGGTGTTCGCATCGGCTGAGGTGGTCAAGATCGACTCCAGAGGGTATTGGGGACACAACATGCGAGGTGCTACGCAGGAAAGCCTGTCTGCTATTACTGTGCTTCAGACCACAGCGTCATGTCAATACTTTGTCCTGAC
This sequence comes from Rhodococcus sp. 14-2470-1a, assembly GCF_002259425.1. Lineage (NCBI taxonomy): Bacteria > Bacillati > Actinomycetota > Actinomycetes > Mycobacteriales > Nocardiaceae > Rhodococcus > Rhodococcus sp. 14-2470-1a. The sequence goes on along the minus strand of NZ_NPFZ01000001.1, from coordinate 230,318 downwards.
ATTCTTACTTCCAGTCATGCCGATGCTAGTGTTCGCCTACACTCTCGATCAAGCTGGGCGTGGATCTGCTCGCCCTTCGAGGAGATATGGAGAGCTGGACTGTGACTGCGTCCAACGTGTCCGCAGGCGAAACCGGCACGCCCCCCATGGGGTCGTCGGTCGCCACGCCCTTGTCCGTCGAGCTCGACAGGGGCAGCCCGGTACCTCTCTACTTCCAGCTCGCGCAGGCGATCGAAGCCGCGATTCTCGGTGGGCAATTGGCTCCGGGGGACCGGTTCGAGAACGAACTGGCCCTGGCCAAACGGCTGAACCTGTCCCGTCCGACCACCCGCCGCGCCATCCAGGAGCTGGTCGACAAAGGCCTGCTCGTACGCAAGCGTGGCGTCGGGACCCAGGTCGTGCAGAGTCCGGTGCACCGCCCCGTCGAGCTGACGAGCCTGTTCGACGACCTGGCCCGCGCAGGCCAGAGCCCATCCACCAAGCTTCTCGACTATCACGTCGGTATCGCGACGGACGAGGTCGCGCGTGAGCTCAACATCTCCGACGACACCGAGGTCACGACCATTCGGCGACTCAGAAGTACCAACGGCGAGCCGCTGGCGCTGATGACCAACCATCTGCCCACTGCCATCGCTCCCGACCCGGACGAACTCGAGACGCACGGTCTCTACCAGTCGCTGCGTACGCGTGGAGTGCACATCCGGCTCGCTCGCCAGCGCATCGGCGCCAAGGCCGCGGACCGCGACGAGGCGCTGCTGCTGGACGAGAAGTACAAGGCCCCGCTCCTCACGATGCACCGCACCGCGTTCGACGACTCCGGCAGTGTCGTCGAGTTCGGATCGCACGCCTATCGGGCGTCGCGGTACTACTTCGACACCACGGTGGTCGACCGGTAGTACGTCAGTGCGGCGCCGCTGTCGAACCCCGAACCTGCAGGCTCGGGGGGATGAGGGTGAGCGTGCCCGGTGCGGCGGCGTCCGAGATGCGGCCGACCAGCGCCGTAGCCGCCAGACGCCCCAGTTCGTAGGTGGCGTTGTCCACGCTGGTGAGCCACACGTGCCGTAGGCCGGCGAGCGAGGTGTTGTCGTAGCCGACGATGGAAATGTCCTCGGGCACGGAGATCTGCCGTTCCTTGCAGGCCGTCATCGCGCCGATGGCCACGATGTCGTTGACGGCGAAGATCGCCGACGGTGCGTCGGTACCGTCCAGAATCGCCGACGCGGCGGCGTACCCGTCGTCCTCGGTCATACCGCTCGGGACGACCGAGGCGAACCGGTCCAGTCCGTGCTCGGCCATGGCAGCGCGGTAACTGGCGGCCCGAATGTTCGCGACTGCACCGGTTCCGGCGAGATGAGCGATTCGGGTGTGCCCGAGTGCGACGAGGTGATCGATCGCGAGTGCGGTGCCCATCGCATCGTCGTTCGCGACGACGTCCACGCCGGGTAGATCCAGGTCGCGGCTGGCGACCACGACCGTCGGAATGGTGCGAGCCGCCTCGAGGATCGTGGGGGTCGGTGTCCGGGTGCCGACGAGCGCGAGGCCGTCGAGTCGCAGATCCATGAAGCTTCGGACGAAGGACGAATCGGAGCTGCGGTCCAGCCTGCCGTCGGCGAGGAACATCTTCAGGTCCTGTTCTTGCAGAACCGAGTTCATGCCTTCGAGGCAGTCGACGAACCAGGGGTTGCGTAGGTCGTTGAGAAGAACGCCGACGATGTCGGTACGGCGTTGGGTCAGGCTGCGGGCGCTCAGGTTGGGGCGGTAGCCGAGCTCGGTGATGGCGTGTTCCACAGCGGCGCGTTTCTCGTCGCTGACCGAGCTGGATCCGCGGAGGACGAGCGAGACAAGAGATTTGGACACGCCTGCGTGGGCTGCCACTGTGCGGATGGTCGGCCTGCTCACTGCGCCGTCCTCTCCTCGTATCCCGGTGGTCCGGGTGAACGCTAGCAGTTCGGTGTTGACTCGACCGTCCTGCGTGGTTCACACTTTACATAGATTGGACCGGTCCAAAGCTGACGTCCATTCGCCACCGTCCCCTTCACGTGAGTGGAAATGTAGGCCTGGCCTACATTTCCACTCACGTAAACGTCAGGAGAACAGCTCGTGAGCTCAGAGCAGAACATTCGCGTCGGAGTTGCCGGATTCGGCTGGATGGGCCGGGTGCACACCCAGGCCTACGCCCGCGTCCGGCATCACTACCCGGATCTGGCGCTGACGCCCGTGTTGGCCTCCGTCGCGGACGAGGTTCCCGGGCGCGCCGAGGAAGCCGCTGCGCAGTTCGGTTTCGCCGACGCCACCACCGACTGGCACGACATCGAGAACGATTCGACCATCGGTGCAGTGTCGATCACGGCCCCGAATTTCCTGCATCGCACCATCGGCACCGCCATGGTCGAGGCGGGCAAGCACATCTGGATCGAGAAGCCCGTGGGACTGTCGTCCGACGATGCGCGCGCAGTCGCCGTCGCGGCGGACAAGGCGGGCGTGCAGACGGCCGTCGGCTTCAACTACCGCAACGCGCCCGCGGTCGAGGAAGCGAAGGCGCTCATTGCCTCGGGTGAGATCGGAACCGTCACCCACGCGCGTTTCCGATTCTTCAGCGACTACGCCGCACACCCGGACGGTGCACTGAGCTGGCGCTTCGAGCGGGCGCGCGGCGGCAACGGCGTCCTCGGTGACCTTGCCTCGCACGGTGCCGACCTGCTCTGGTACCTGCTGGGAGACATCGAGTCCCTCGTTGCCGACACCGCGGTGTTCGTCCCGCAGCGCGCCAAGCCGACCGGCGCGACCAGTGGACATGCGCTCGCCACGGGCGGGGAGCTGGGTCCGGTGGAGAACGAGGATTATGTCTCGAGCCAGATCCGGCTCGCGTCGGGTGCCCGCGCAACGCTCGAGGCGAGCCGAGTGTCGGTAGGGGAGCAGAACGCGTACGGCTTCGAGATCCACGGCACCAAGGGCGCTGTCTTCTGGGACTTCCGCCGGCTGGGTGAACTCGGGCTGAGCGTCGGAGACAAGTACCAGGATCAGTCCGTCCAGACGGTGTACGTCGGTCCCAAGCACGGTGAATACGGTGCGTTCCAACCGGGTTCGGCCTCGTCGATGGGCTACGACGATCTCAAGATCATCGAGGCCAAGCGGTTCCTCCAGTCGATTGCAGACGGCAAGCCCGCCGGTGCGACGGTGTGGGACGCCGTTCGTAGCGCCGAGGTGCTCGACGCGATGACGCAGTCGGTTGCTTCGGGCAGCTGGGTGACGCCAGGGGCGTGATGCCGAGATGTCGCCCCGTTAGCGGGGCGACATTCCTGCGGCCCGGTAGGCGTCGTCGACCATCGCCATGTTCGCGACGGCGTCGCCGGGGCCCATCGGAAGCTCGGTTCCGTGCTGCAGGTGACGCGCGAACGCCTCGAGCTGATACGAGTACGACGAGCGGGTTCCCAGATGCTCGGTACTGGTGGTGTTTCCGACGGTGATGCTCACGCGGTCGTCGGTGCTGGGTTTGATGTAGTTGTGCGCGAACGCTTCGCCCCTGGATCCGGTGACGCGCAGGGTGAACAGATAGTCCGGGTCCGTCATCGAGTTCAGGGTTGCACCTGTTGCGCCGCTGGGGAATTCGACGTTCGCGTCGAACGACTCGTCGACTCCCGGGTGCCGTTCGACGGCGCGTGCCTCGCGAACGGTCGGTTCGCCGCCCGCGTAGGCGCCGAGGTGGCGCAGAACGTGCAGCCCGTAGCACCCGAGGTCCATCATGACGCCGCCGGCGAGGTCGAGTGACCAGCGAAGATCGTCGGGCTCGGGTGCGGGCATACGCATCTCGACCTCGACGTGGCGCAGTTCGCCCAGCGTGCCGTCGGCGACGAGTTGGAAGATCCGCTGCGTCACGGGGTGGAAGAGGTAGTGAAACCCTTCCATGACAACGATGTTCGCGGCGTCCGCGGCAGCGGAGACCCGGACGGCTTCCTCGCGATCGCGAGAGAACGGTTTCTCGGTCAGTACCGATTTGCCCGCATGGATCGCAGCCAGATTCCACGGAGCGTGCAGCGAATTCGCCAGTGGGTTGTAGACGACGTCGACGTCCGGGTCGTCGACGACGTCCTGGTAGGACTCGAGCACGCGCTCGAATCCGTACTTGTCACCGAACGCCTCGGCACGCGCCTTGTCACGCGCAGCGCACGCGACGAGGCGGTGTCCGAGGGCGGTGGCGGGCTCGACGATTGCTTCCTCGGCGATTCGAGATGCACCGAGGACGCCGATCCTGAGTTGATTCACGTCTCAGGACGGTACCCGGGCCTCCACGACGCTCCGAAGGTAGGCGACGCTGGAAATGACGTCGCTCACAGGACCGGCACCGGCAGGCTCCTCGGCGAGAATGGTGTCCTGCTCGAGCACGAACCAGCCGTCGAAACCGGCGTCGAGCAGCTCGTTCACCACCTTCGCGATGTCGACGTCGCCCGTTCCGAGTGGCGTGTACATGCCCTGCGCGACGGCTTCGGTGTAGGTCAATTCACCGGCTTGCACGCGCCCGGCGAGCGCTGCGTCGACGTCCTTGAGGTGTGCATGGGTGATGCGCGACGCGTAGGCCTCCACCAGTTCGAGCGGGTTCGTTCCGCCGATGAGAAGGTGGCCGGTGTCGAGGCACAGTGGGATCGAGGAGCCGTCGAGCACGCGCAGCACCTCGTCGCGCTGTTCGATCATCGTTCCGACGTGCGGGTGAAGCACGGCGCGGATGCCCCGTTCCGCGGCAGCGGCTTGGAGTCGATCGAGGTTGCCGAGCAGTGTGTTCCACTGTGCGTCGTCGAGTTCGGGGCGTGAGTCGTAGCCGTCGCTGCCGGTGGCTGCCGCGAGGACGAGTACTTCGGCGCGGGAGGCGACGAACGCGTCGAGCAGGGGGGCGATGCCGGGCACCGGGTCGTGGTGGGCGTGATGCAGCAGCACGGGTGCGAAACCGCCGACGGATTTCAGGTCGTACTTGTCCAGGGTTGCGGCCAGCTCGTCGGGATCGGCGGGCAGGAACCCTTCGGGTCCGACCTCGGTGGCGGTCAATCCGGCGTCGCGCATCTCGGTCAGGACGCGCTGGGAGTCGATCTGGTATCCCCAGCCGGGAACTTCGCAGACGCCCCAGGAGATGGGCGCGCCGGCGATTCGGATGTCGGTGTGTGTCGTTGTCACAGTCGTACCTCGTCGATTCGCACCGGTCGGTGCTGTTGCAGGGACAGGGTGGCCGCCTCGGCGATGTAGGCCACTTCGAGCGCATCGCGTGCGGTGCAGGGGGATTCGATGCGTCCGGAGATCACGTCGACGAACGCGCCGAGCTCGGCCTGGTATGCCGAGGTGAAGCGGTCCATGAAGAACGAGTGAGGCGTCCCACCCGGGAACGTCGCACCGGATTCGAGGTTGCGCACCGGAACCTGCTGGTCCCAGCCGGCGACGACGGCGTCGTTCGATCCGTGCACCTCTAGGCGGCAGTCGTATCCGCGCGCGTTGTAGCGGGTGTTCGAGACGACGCCGATCGTTCCGTTCTCGAACGTGAGCGTCGTCGTAGCGGTATCGACGTCGCCGTACTCGGTGAACTTCGGGTCGCCCTGGTTGGACCCGGCCGCGTACACCTCGGTGACCTCGTGGCCGACGATCCACCGGACGATGTCGAAGTCGTGGACGCTGCAGTCACGGAAGATGCCCCCCGAGACCGCGACATAGTCGAGCGGCGGGGGCGCAGGATCGAGAGTGGTCGAGCGGACGGTGTGCAGCCATCCGAGATCGCCCGACGCAACAGCGTTCTTGGCCGCGGCGAACGCCGGTGCGAACCGGCGGTTGTAGCCGATCTGCACCTGGACGCCCGACGACTCGATGCCCTGGACGACGGCAAGGCTCTCGCCGGGGGTGGCGGCGATCGGCTTCTCGCAGAACACGGGGATGCCGGCGTCGACGCAGGCGAGTACGAGCGAAGCATGTGCCGGAGTTGCCGCAGCGACGACAGCTCCGTCGACTCCGGACTTCAACAATGCCTCAGCGCTGTCGACCGAGGTGGCGCCGAACTTCGAGGCGACTGCCTCCGTGACGGCGGGGCGCTCGTCGGTGACGACGAGTCCGTCGACCCCGGCGAGCGTGCTCAGTGTGTCGGTGTGAAATGCGCCGATCCGGCCAAGGCCGATGACGCCGACGGTTACGCCCATCTGTGGTGGTCTTTCTGCAGGAGAAATGTAGACCTCGAGTGTGACTCAGATCGAGGCGTAGGATCAACCGTCGGAACGCATCAAAAACGCCTCAGAGGATGGTCGTGACGCATCGCTACAAGGTCAGTGAGATCGCCCAGCAAGCCGGGCTCAGTCGCGCCACCGTCGACCGCGTACTTCACGAGCGGCCGGGGGTGCGCAGTGCTACCAGAGCGGAAGTGCAGCAAGCGATTTCCGACCTGGACAAACAGCGGTCACAGCTTCGTCTGAACGGCAGGAAGTTTCTGTTCGACGTCGTCATGCAGACACCCGCGCGCTTCTCGGCGGAATTCAGGGCGGCGCTGGAGGCGGAACTGCCGATGCTCTCGCCCGCCGTGGTTCGGTGCCGGTTCCACTTCCGGGAGACCGAATCGGTGACCGAGATGGTGGACACGCTGGGCCGGTTCACCGCGCGCGGATCGCACGGTGTCATCGTCAAGGCGCCGGACGACCCCGAGGTGGTGGAGGCGGTCGACCGGCTCGTGGCACTCGGTATTCCCGTCGTGACGTACGTGACCGACGTGCCGAGCAGCGCGCGGCTCGGCTACGTCGGCATCGACAATCGGGCGGCGGGATCCACCGCGGCCTACCTGGTCGACTCCTGGCTGGGCGACGCGCAGTCCTCGGTACTGATCTTGTTGACCAGCAACATCTTCAGGAACGAGGGGGAGAGGGAGATCGGGTTCCGCAGCACGTTGCGGGCGTTGGACTCCGGCAGACGCGTCGTCGAGATATCCGACAGTGAGGGGCTCGACTCGACGGTGGAGGAACGGGTCTCGGACGCGCTCGCGGAGTACCCGGACATCGAGGCCGTGTACTCCATCGGCGGCGGCAACACCGGCGCGGTCCGGGCGTTCGAACGGGCGGGCAGGAGGTGCCGGGTGTTCGTCGCACACGACCTCGACGGCGACAACCGGCCGCTGCTGCGCTCCGGAGCCTTGTCGGCCGTGCTGCACCACGACCTGCGCGCCGACGCCAGGACGGCCTGCCGCCTGCTGATGCAGGCCGCAGGTGCCGTCGACGGCGTCGCGGCCGAGCCGTCTCCGATCCAGATCGTGACGAGGTTCAACACCCCGGCTGTGCGCTGAGGGCTCCGGCGCGCGTCGTTACCGGGCGAACGGGCCGTCGGTGATGCCCAGCTGTCCGCGAATCGAGTCGATGATCGCCAACGTCTGCACGGCGTCCTCGATCGTGTGCACCGACGATTCGAGGCGTCCTTCGCCGATCGCGCGGGCAGCATCGACGGCTGCGTAGTGGAGACCGTCCACCTGCACGCCCTTGTCCTCGCGGTACTCGAGGGTCTCGCCGTCGCGGAGGGTCACGGTGAAGGATCCCGGCATGAAGAACGGGCCCTCGACCGTCAGCGTTCCGTCGCGGCCACAGATCGTCGCCGACGTCGGGGTGTTGCTCAGGATCGTGGTGTTCATGACCGAATGGTTGCCGCCGGTGTGGGTCAGCACGGCGGAGACCTGGCCGTTAAGTTCGTCGTTCGCGGGCTGGCCGACGGCGGTGATGGACTCGGGCGCACCCAGGATCGTGTGGATGAACGATGCGTCGTAGGTGCCGAGGTCCAGCAACGGGCCGCCTGCCAGTGCCGGGTCGTAGATGCGGTGGTCGGTGGTGAAGTACTCGCCGTGGTCCACCAGGACCGTCCGGATCGGGCCGAGCACGCCGCTGTCGACGATCTGCCGGAGTACGTCGAACTTCGGCAGGAACTTCGTCCACATGGCTTCGCCTACGAACACGCCTGCTTCGGCGGCGGCTGCACCGATCTCGGCGGCGCGAGTTGCATCGACGGCAAGTGGCTTCTCGACGAGCACGTGCTTGCCTGCGGCTATCGACGCCAGCGCGTTCGTGTGGTGTTCGGTGTGCGGCGTCGCGATGTAGACGACGTCGATGTCCGGATCGGCGAGCAGAGCGTCGTAGCTTCCGTAGGACTTCGGCAGGGAGTGGCGCCCGGCGAATTCCGCTGCGCGATCTTCGCTTCGGGAGGCCACGGCCACGACCTGCTGAGTCGAGTTCTTCGCCAGCGATTCGGCGAAGCGGTCCGCGATCCAGCCCGGACCGAGAATGCCCCAACGCAGTACCGGTGCCTCGTTCGGATTCGGCACGGTGGAGACGGGTAGCGAAGTCATCGGCAAACCTGTTCTGTCGAAGGGTAGTTTGTTAGGACATCAGGATGTAATACTCAGCACATGACTGTACGCGTTGGAATCATCGGAGTCGGCGTCATGGGTGCCGATCACGCTCGCAAGATCAACGGATCGATCTCGGGTGCGGAGGTGTCGGCAGTCGCCGATTTCGACACCGACCGGGCCAAGACCGTCGCCGCAGAGCTGAAGGCCGCAGACGTGGCGGCCGACGGCTTCGAGCTCATCGCCAGCGACTCGGTCGACGCGATCGTCGTGGCGTCGCACGACTCCACCCACGCCGAGCTCGTGCACGCCGCGCTCGCAGCGGCCAAGCCGGTCCTGTGCGAGAAGCCCCTCGCGCCGACGGCCGACCTGTGCCGCGAGATAATCGCCGCACAGGGCGACCGCAACCTCATCACCGTCGGGTTCATGCGCCGATTCGACCCCGCGTACAACGAACTCAAGCGCGCAGCGGCACCCGAGCGGATCGGCGACACCCTCGTTGCGCACTGCATCAGCCGCAACGTGGTGGCCGGTCCCGGCGACTCCGCCGCGACCATCACCAACTCCGCGATCCACGAGCTCGACATCATGCCGTGGCTGCTCGGCTCACCCATCACCGAGGTCAGCTGGCATGCGGGACGCACCAGCAAGTACTCGGGAGTTCGTCAGGACCCCCAGATCATGCTGCTGCGCACCGAATCCGACGTTCTCATGACCGTCGAACTGTTCGTGAACGCACGGTACGGTTACGACACGCGATGCGAGATCGTCGGGGAAGAAGGGATCGCGCAGTTCGCCATCCCGGCACACGTCATCGTCGACAGCGAACTCAAGCGCTCCATCGAATACCCCCTCGACTGGGTTCCCCGCTACGCCGAGGCCTACCGACTCGAACTCCAGGAATGGGTCGATTCGATCGAGGAAGGCCGCGCCTCCACCCTCGCCGACGCCGACGCGGGCCTGCGCGCCGGTCTCGTCGCCGACGCACTCGTGGTATCGATGAACGAGGGCGGCCGAACGGTCACCGTCGAATACTGATCGAAAGAGGTTCCATGACATCGACATTCCCGCTCGCCGACGGAACCGTCCTCCCCGCAGTGGGTCTGGGGACGGTTGTCGCCGACGGGGAAGACATGGCGGCGACGGTCACGTCGGCGCTCGAATCCGGTTACCGTCTGATCGACACCGCGCTGCGGTACGGCAGCGAGGAAGGCGTCGGACAGGCTGTCCGGGAGTCCGGCGTTCCTCGTGACGAGATTCTCGTGACGACGAAGATTCCCGGTCGCTACCACGGCTACGACGAGGCCAAGGAATCCGTCCGGCTCTCGCTGGAGAACCTGGGCCTGGAACGAATCGACCTGCTGCTCATCCACTGGCCCCTGCCGAAGGTGGACAAGTACGTGGACACGTGGCGCGCGATGATCGACCTCCAGCGTGACGGTGTCGCGACGTCGATCGGTGTTTCCAACTTCACCGAAGCGCATCTCGACCGGCTGGTGCAGGAGACCGGAGTTGCTCCGGTGGTCAACCAGATCGAGCTCCATCCGTACTTCCCCCAAGCACGGTTGCGCGCGTACCACGCCGAGCACGGAATCGTCACCGAGAGCTGGAGTCCACTCGGTCGAGGCTCGGAGCTGTTGAAGGCCGACCCGGTTGCGGATGCAGCCGCCGCACACGACGTTTCGCCGGGCCAGGTGGTCCTGCGGTGGCACAATCAGCTCGGTTCGGTGTCGCTACCGAAGTCGTCCAACCCTGACCGTCAGCGCCAGAACCTCGACATCTTCGGTTTCACCCTGACCGACGACGAGGTGGCGGCGATCTCGTCACTGGAGCGTGGGCGTATCTGGGGCCAGGATCCCGACACCCACGAGGAGTTCTGACCGGCGCAGGCGCGTCGGTATTTCCTCGCGGGCTGGCGCTGCTCGTCGCCGGCGCGTTGTTCATGGAAATTCTCGACGCGACGGTCATCGCGACCGCTGTGCCCGCGATGGCCGAATCGTTCGGAGTGGATCCGGTCGACATCGGTATCGCCATCTCGTCGTACATCCTCACGCTCGCCGTTCTGATCCCGGCGAGCGGGTGGATGGCCGACCGCTTCGGTGTTCGACGTGTGTTCCTGGCTGCGATCGTGGTGTTCACCGCGGCGTCGATCGGGTGTGCGCTGAGCCCGACCCTTCCGGCTCTGGTCGTGATGCGGGTACTGCAAGGCGTCGGCGGCGCCATGATGGTGCCGGTCGGCAGGCTGGCAGTGCTGCGCGCCACGACGAGAACCGAACTCGTGCGAGCGATCGCGTACCTCACCTGGCCTGCACTGACCGCGCCGGTCATCGCCCCCGCGGTCGGCGGCGCAATCGTCACCTATGCGTCCTGGCGGTGGATCTTCCTGATCAACGTGCCGCTCGGCATCATCGGATTCGTGGTGGGACTGCGGCTCGTGCGCGGCGTCGACGGCAGCCGGGCGCGTCGGCCACTCGACTGGCGCGGGTTGGTGGCTACTGCCGTCGGTGTCGCGGTGTTGATCGTGTCCCTAGACGGTGTTCGCACCGAGGGAACGAACTGGCTCACGGTGGGAACCGGCGTGGTCTTCGCGGCGCTGGTCCTGGCTGTCGCCGCTGTTCACCTGACCCGGACCGAGCATCCGCTGCTGGACCTGACGGTGCTGAAGATCGAGTCGTTCCGCAACACCGCGACCTACGGATCGTTCTACCGCATGCTGATCACGGCTGTCCCGTTCCTGCTGCCGTTGATGTTCCAGCTTCGCTTCGGCTGGTCGCCGTTCGTCTCCGGACTGATGGTCATCGCTCTGTTCGCGGGCAACATCCTCGTCAAGCCGACGACGACGCCGCTCATGCGACGATTCGGAATCAGGACCGTCATCATCGCCGACGGAGCGTTGTCGGTGCTGTGCTTCGGAGCGATAGCACTCGTCGACGTGGACACGTCGCCGGTGATCATCGCTGCCGTCCTGGTGATCAGTGGGGCGTTGCGGTCCGTCGGATTCACCGCGTACAACACCCTGGCCTTCGCGGACATCGACAGCGACAGACTCACCCACGCCAACACGTTCCACGCGTCGGCTCAAGAGCTGTTCTCCGGATTGGGCGTCGCGCTGGGAGCAATCGCCCTGACCGTGTCCACCGGCGTCGTCGGCGGGTTGGGGTGGCAGTCGGGGCAGGCGTTCGCACTGTCCTTCGCCTCACTGGGGGTCCTCATGACCGTCGTGGTGGTCGGCGGCCTACTCCTCCCGTCCGACGCCGGTGCCGCGGTGACGAAGCCCAAGACCTCGGCCTGATCCACCCTGGTGGACGATGAGAATTTCCTCATCTCGGCTTCCTCTTCCTCTCACGTTCGGAGGACATGCTTGCCATGTCACCGAAAGTCGGACATCGAAGGGAACACACCATGAGGAAAGTAGTCACACTCGCCGTCGCCGGATCCGCGGCGACACTTCTCGCACTCGGCGGAATCGGCGCCGTCGCACTCGCCGACGACAGCCCAGCGCCCGCACAGCTACCGACATCGGCTCCGACCGCACCCGACTCCGCGCCGGCATCGCCGAACCCAACCGATCCAGGGGTACCACCGCAGCCGTTCGACGACGACTGGCACGACGACGACTGGGACGACCGGCACGATGATGACTGGGACGACCGGCACGATGATGACTGGGACGACCGGCACGACGATGACTGGGACGACCGGCACGACGATGACTGGGACGACCGGCACGACGACTGATTCCCCCTCGACGCAGCGGGGCCTGTCCGACCCACCACATACGCGAAAGGGCCGTGCATACGATCAGATCGTATGCACGGCCCTTTCACGCGATCAGCGGTGCGGCTACCCGCGACGCCGTGGCGACAGAGGTCTAGCGAGCGAACAACAGTGCGCGCTTGACTTCCTGGATCGCCTTGGTGACCTGGATGCCACGGGGGCATGCGTCGGTGCAGTTGAAGGTGGTGCGGCAGCGCCACACGCCTTCGACGTCGTTGAGGATGTCCAGACGCTCGGAGGCGCCTTCGTCGCGGCTGTCGAAGATGAACCGGTGTGCGTTGACGATGGCGGCCGGACCGAAGTAGCTGCCGTCGCTCCAGAAGACGGGACACGACGTGGTGCAGCATGCACAGAGGATGCACTTGGTCGTGTCGTCGAACCGGGCGCGGTCGGCCTGGCTCTGGATGCGCTCACGCGTCGGCTCGTTGCCGCTGGCCATGAGGAACGGCTTGACGGCGCGGAAGGCATCGAAGAAGGGCTCCATGTCGACGATGAGGTCCTTCTCGACCGGCAGACCCCTGATGGGCTCGATCGTGATGGTCAACGACTTGGACGAGTCCTTCGGCAGCATGTCACGCATCAGCACCTTGCAGGCGAGACGGTTGACGCCGTTGATGCGCATGGCGTCGGAGCCGCAGACACCGTGCGCACAGGAGCGACGGAACGTCAGGGTGCCGTCGAGGTAGCCCTTCACGTACAGCAGCAGGTTGAGCAGGCGGTCCGTCGGCAGCGTCGGCACCTGGAAGCTGTCCCAGTGCTGCCCTTCGCCGTTCTCCGGGTTGAAGCGGGCGATCTTCAGGGTGACCATCACTGCACCGTTGGGCACGGGCGGCTCGGCGACCTGATCTGGCTTGTCGAGAGTGGGGGCGCTCATATCAGTACTTCCGCTCCATCGGCTCGTAACGGGTCTGGATTACCGGCTTGTAGTCCAGACGGATGTCGGTGAGCAGGCCAGTGCCTTCTTTGTAGGCCATGGTGTGCTTCATGTACTCGTCGTCGTTGCGGTTGGGGTAGTCCTCGCGTGCGTGCCCGCCGCGCGATTCCTTCCGGTTGAGTGCTCCGACGACCGTGACCTCTGCCATCTCGAGCAGGAAGCCGAGTTCGACGGCCTCGAGGAGATCGCTGTTGTAGCGAGTTCCCTTGTCCTGCACGGTGATGTGGTTGTACCGCTCCTTGAGGGCGCGGACGTCCTTCAGCGCGGTCTCGAGACGCTCCTCGGTACGGAACACCGAGGCGTTGTTGTCCATGGACTGCTGCAGCTCGGTGCGGATGTCCGCGACGCGCTCGTGGCCGTGGTCGGACAGAACGAGCTCGAGCCACTCCTCGACCATCTTCGCCGGCTCCTCCGGAAGCGGGGTGAAGTCCACGGAGTTGGCGTACTTGGCCGCTGCGATGCCCGAGCGACGTCCGAAGACGTTGATGTCGAGCAGCGAGTTGGTGCCGAGACGGTTTGCGCCGTGCACCGACACGCATGCGCACTCACCTGCCGCATAGAGGCCGGGGACGATGTCGTCGTTGTTGCGCAGCACCTCACCGTTGATCTTGGTGGGGATACCGCCCATGACGTAGTGGCACGTCGGGTAGACGGGCACGGGCTCCTTCACGGGGTCCACGCCGAGGTAGGTGCGCGAGAACTCCATGATGTCCGGGAGTTTCTCGTCGAGAACTTCCTCGGGGATGTGCGTGACGTCGATGTAGACGTAGTCCTTGTTGGGACCGCCACCGCGTCCTTCGAGTACCTCGAGGACCATCGAGCGCGCGACGATGTCGCGAGGTGCGAGGTCCTTGATGGTGGGGGCGTAGCGCTCCATGAAGCGCTCGCCGGACTCGTTGCGGAGGATGCCGCCCTCGCCTCGCACGGCCTCGGAGATGAGGATGCCGAGACCTGCGAGACCTGTCGGGTGGAACTGGTGGAACTCCATGTCCTCCAAGGGAAGTCCCTTGCGGAAGACGATGCCCATACCGTCGCCGGTGAGCGTGTGGGCATTGGAGGTGGTCTTGTACATCCGGCCCGAGCCGCCCGTCGCGAAGACGATCGACTTGGCGTGGAAGATGTGCAGTTCGCCCGTCGCCAACTCGTAGGCGATGATGCCGGTCGCAACCGGACCGTTGTCCGTCTCGGTCAAGCAGAGATCGAGCGCATAGAACTCGTTGTAGAACTCCACGTCGTGCTTGACGCAGTTCTGGTAGAGCGTCTGGAGGATCATGTGGCCGGTGCGGTCGGCGGCGTAACACGCACGTCGAACGGGGGCCTTGCCGTGGTCACGGGTGTGGCCACCGAAACGACGCTGGTCGATCTTGCCCTCGGGTGTCCGGTTGAACGGCAGACCCATCTTCTCGAGGTCCAGAACGGCGTCGATCGCTTCCTTGGCCATGATCTCGACGGCGTCCTGGTCGGCGAGGTAGTCGCCACCCTTGACGGTGTCGAAGGTGTGCCACTCCCAGTTGTCTTCCTCGACGTTGGCGAGTGCGGCACACATGCCACCCTGCGCGGCACCGGTGTGCGAGCGCGTCGGGTAGAGCTTGGTCAGTACCGCCGTGCGGGCCCGGGGGCCGGCTTCGATGGCTGCTCGCATGCCTGCGCCGCCGGCGCCGACGATGAGCACGTCATAACGATGTTCCTGCATGAATGCTTCAGTTCCCTTAGCTCGCCGAAATGTTCGGATCGAAGGTGAAGATGACGTAGGTGCCCAAGCCCATGATCAGGATCATCGACAGTACGAGCAGCGTCGTCAGCCAGAATCGGGTCGAGTCCTTGCGCGAGTAGTCCGCGATGATGGTGCGCAGGCCGTTGCCTCCGTGCAGCTGAGCCAGCCACAGCATCGTCAGGTCCCAGAACTGCCAGAAGGGGCTCGACCAGCGTCCGGCGACGAACGCGAAGTTGATGCGGTGCACTCCCTCGTCGAGCATCAACATGATGAACATGTGGCCCAGAACGAGGACGACGAGCGCGAGTCCGGAGAATCGCATGAACAGCCATGCGTACAGCTCGAAGTTGCCGCGGGACTTCCGGCGCGGCGAGCGCGGGTTGTCCAGGCTTGCCGGTCGGTCGTAGGTCTTGCCGAGGGACTTGGCCTCGGATCCGTGTGTCGTTGCCATCAGTGCCCGCTCGCTGTGAACATGTTGTAGAAGATTCGGCCCGCTCCCGGAATCATGACCACGATCCACACCGCGGCGATGACCCACAGCATCAGCTTCTGGTACTTCGGTCCCTTGGACCAGAAGTCGACCAGCATGACGCGGATGCCGTTGAGTGCGTGGTACAGCACTGCAGCGACGAGACCGATCTCCATGAGGCCGACGAGCGGCGTCTTGTAGGTGTCGATGATCGCGTCGTACGTCTCGGGGTTGACCCGGACCATTGCGGTGTCCAGAACGTGGACGAACAGGAAGAAGAACACCAACACACCGGTGATCCGGTGCAGAACCCAGGACCACATTCCGGGATCACCGCGGTACAGAGACCGCTTACGCTCCTTGGCCGGAGCGACTTCCGTCGTGCTACTCATCGAGTGCAAAGCCTCCAACGTCATTGGTGGACGCGTCGAGCCTGGTAGCCGGGGCTTGAATGCCTGGCTCGATTTGTCTTACTCCGGCTCCGAACGGTTATCGAATGCCGCCGTCTTCGAACTCTAAACCCATTGGAAACTTGGAACTAATTCGACTCGAGATTCGTACTGACCTGCATTTCGTTGTTAGGTTTGCCTTCCCAATTCTTCGGGATCGGTTCAGTCGTCTGTGGTGCACGGCGGACTCGCCCGTGATTTGATTGTGAGCATGCCTGAAATCGACTGGAAAACGTTGCGAGACAAAGCTCATGAGGTTATGAGGCAAGCCTATGCGCCGTACTCCGACTATCCGGTCGGTGCCGCGGCTTTAGTGGACGATGGGCGAATTGTCACCGGATGCAATGTGGAAAATGTCTCATATGGTTTGGGGCTCTGCGCAGAGTGTGGGCTCGTGTCCAACCTTCATTCGACCGGAGGCGGACGTTTGGTCGCCTTCGCATGTTGCGACAGCCGCGGGCAGAAGTTGATGCCCTGCGGCCGATGCAGGCAGTTGTTGTTCGAGTTCGGCGGGGCCGGGTTGCTCGTCGACGCCGCATCCGGACCGACCCCGCTGGGGGACCTGCTGCCGTCTGCCTTCGGTCCGGACGACCTCGAATCGGGCAGAGTGGGGAACCATGTCTGACGCAACTTCCGTCATCTCCGCCAAACGCGACGGCCACGAGCTCACCGCCGACCAGATCGATTGGGTGATCGACGCCTTCACTCGGGGCGTCGTCGCCGACGAGCAGATGGCCGCCCTCGCGATGGCCATCTTCTGGCGAGGCATGTCGCGCTCCGAACTGAGCCGATGGACGTCGGCGATGATCGCGTCTGGATCGACGATGGACTTCAGCGGTCTGCCCCGGCCCACCGTCGACAAGCACTCGACGGGGGGAGTGGGTGACAAGATCACGTTGCCCCTCGCCCCGCTGGTGGCCGCCTGCGGCGCTGCGGTTCCCCAGCTGTCCGGTCGGGGGCTGGGCCACACCGGGGGCACGCTCGACAAGTTGGAGTCCATTTCTGGGTGGCGCGCGGACCTGACCGGCGACGACATCCACCGGATCCTCGCCGATCCCGCGGTCGGTGCCGTCGTCTGCGCCGCCAACGCGGACCTCGCGCCCGCCGACAAGAGGCTCTACGCCCTGCGTGACGTCACCGGAACCGTCGAGTCGATCCCGTTGATCGCCAGTTCCATCATGAGCAAGAAGATCGCCGAAGGAACCGGCGCACTCGTCCTGGACGTCAAGGTGGGCGCGGGCGCGTTCATGAAGAACCTCGCCGACGCTCGGACATTGGCGGAAGCCATGGTCGATCTCGGAAGCGACGCAGGTGTGCGCACCATCGCTCTTCTGACAGCGATGGATTCACCGCTCGGACTGACCGCAGGCAACGCGCTCGAAGTCGAGGAATCGCTGGAAGTTCTCGCCGGCGGAGGGCCCGCGGACATCGTCGAACTGACGGTCACGCTTGCCCGAACGATGCTGTCCGCAGCCGGAATCGAAGGTGTCGACCCCGCGGACAAGCTGGCCGACGGTACTGCCATGGACCGGTGGAAGGCGATGATCTCCGCGCAGGGCGGAGATCCGTCGGCTCCGCTTCCGGTCGCGGCGGAGTCGCACGACATCACCGCCGAGTCCGACGGTGTGATCACGGGCCTCGATGCGATGGGTGTGGGCGTCGCCGCCTGGAGGCTCGGCGCGGGGCGGGAGCGGCAGGGCGAGCCGGTGCAGGCGGGCGCCGGGGTACGTCTGCACGCGAAGCCTGGGGACCGCGTCACCGCCGGGCAGAAGATCGCCACCCTCTACACCGACACCCCCGAGAAGTTCGAGTACGCGACGGCGGCGATGGCCGACGCCTGGTCTTTCGGAGACACGTTCGAGGCGTCGCCCATCGTCCTGGAACGAGTGGGCGGGTAGCGCGCAGCCGTGGGTGCGGCGCGGGGCCGATGACACGCGAACGTTCGACGATCGCGCTACCGTCGGACCATGAGTACCGCGACCAGATCGACAGAGTCCACCGGCGGGTCGTCGCCGCTCGACCTCCCCACCATCAAGACCGCTCCGAAAGCACTGCTGCACGACCATCTCGACGGCGGTCTGCGGCCGCAGACCGTCCTGGAGCTCGCCGAGGAATGCGGATACGACGGCGTGCCCGCGACGGACGGACAGGCTCTCGGGGAGTGGTTTCGCACTGCCGCCGACAGTGGTTCGCTCGAGCGGTACCTCGAAACCTTCGCGCACACCGTTGCGGTGATGCAGACACCGGAGGGGTTGTCGAGGGTTGCGCGTGAGTGCGCCGAGGATCTCGCCGACGACGGGGTCATCGACGCAGAGGTCCGCTTCGCACCCGAGCAACATCTGGATCGAGGGCTCTCGCTCGACCAGGTCGTCGAGCACGTTCTCGAAGGATTCCGGGCCGGCGAGTCGGCGGCACGGGTGAACGGCAAGAGGATTCGGGTCGGTTGTCTGCTGACGGCCATGCGCCACGCGGCGCGGTCTCGGGAGATCGCCGAGCTGGCGGTGCGCTTCCGTGATCGCGGTGTCGTCGGGTTCGACATCGCCGGTGCGGAAGCAGGCTTCCCTCCGAGTCGTCACCTCGACGCATTCGAGTACATGCGAGCAGCCAACGCGCACTTCACCATCCACGCCGGTGAGGCCTTCGGGCTGCCGTCGATCCAGGAGGCCGTCGCGTTCTGCGGGACGGACCGACTCGGGCACGGAGTGCGAATCATCGACGACATCGACGTCTCCTCCGACGGTGTCCCGAACCTCGGCCTGCTCGCCGCATACGTGCGGGACAAGCGGATGCCCCTGGAACTGTGCCCCAGCTCCAACGTTCAGACAGGTGCAGTCGACAGCCTCGAGAAGCATCCGTTCGATCTGTTGGCCCGGCTGCGTTTCCGCGTCACCGTCAACACCGACAACCGGCTCATGAGCGACACCACCATGTCACGCGAGATGCACAAGCTGGTGAGCACATTCGGATACGGCTGGACGGACCTCGAGCGGTTCACCATCAATGCCATGAAGTCCGCGTTCATCCCGTTCGACGAACGACTCGAGCTGATCGACGACGTCGTCAAACCGGGTTACGCGGTACTCGTCGGCTGAACCGGCGAGCCGGCCACAGGTCACTCCTTGCGTAGGCGGGCCTCGAATTCGCGTTCGAGCGCCCGCCACGCCTCGGCTTCGACGGCGAACGGCGGACTCGGCGCCAGCCTGTTCGGATCCGGCTCGAGGGTGTACGACACGTACCACCCCAGAGGCGTGGAACTGGCGAGCGCTTCCTCCACCGAATCGTCGTCGGCGAAGTCCGCTGCATCGGTGAACAATTCGACGGCCAGATCCAGCTGGTCGGTATCCACCGAATCCGGACCCTCGGCGAGGTCGTCGGCCAGGCCGGGGAGGACGTAGACGTTGTCGTCGGTCACCTCGATCTGCAGTGAGCCGTCGATCGCGGCCGTCTGAACGTCGGCGAACGTGCTGACCTTGGCGAGATCGTGATCGTGATCGTCGGCGAGGTAGCGGGCCAGCGAACGCTCGGACCCGAACACGGTGATGGACCCGGTGCGCCCGAGGAAGATCGGCTCGTCGTCGATGTAGCACCGCAGGGTGTAGTAGGTGTCCTCGGACGTGATGATGCGTACCGGGTCGATACCGACACCCGCCCAGAAATCGTCCTCGGCGGCGTGCACGGCAATGGGATCCGGATCCTCCTCGGTGTCGCTCTCGCCGTCCTCGGTGTCCTCGTCGGGGTCGTCCTCGCTGAGATCGTCGGCGTCGACGATGTTCTCCGCGGCGGCCAGTAGTTCCGCCTCCGCGACGTCCACGGCCTTGGCGTCGACGTCGGGTGTGGTGACCACCGAGTCGATGGCGTCGATGATGTCGTCCCAGCTCTTGGCGATGGACGCACCGATGCGGTCCCACAGCTTCTGGCCGTCCTTGCCGACGTAGGCGTCGACGCCGAGACCTACCGAACCCAGGTGGGGGTTGCCGGCGAAGAACGAAGCGACAGAGTTGATCTCACAGACGTCGCCGATGGTCTGAACCATCTCGAAGATGGCAGTGAGCTCGGCCAGGACGTCGGAGTCGGGTTCCTCGGCAACGAGCTCCGGCACACCGACCAGATCGAACCGGTGTAGATCGTCGGGCTCGAGCTCGTTCGCCGCAAGCGAGGACACGACCGTCCACGACGGATGGTCGACGAGGTCGTTGTCGTTGTCGTTCCGGATGAATGCGGCGAGGTGAGCAACGGCTTCGAAGCCGTAGAGGTCTTCCTCGTGCCCGAGGAACGCCTCCCACTCGTCGTCGCCCTCTCGCCACTCCGGAGCCCACAGGGTGACGAAGTCGCCGCGGGTGAGACCAAGTTCGATCGGGATGATGTCGCCAGCCATGGCCGGAAGCCTATCTCAGGTCTCTGAGAGGGAACTTTGCATCCTGTCCAAGATCGCCGCGCGACGTTCGAGAGCTTCCCGCGCCGCGTCGGAGGACAGTTCGACGATTGCTCGTCCGAGGTCCCGGGCCGACGTTCCCGTGAGGTCGGGTGCCAGCTCCAGCGCGGTCAACGCACCGCTGCCGTCGACGGTGACCGACACGTGCCCGTCCTCGGTGCGACGTGTGACCTGCAGCGATGCCAGTGCCTCCGATGCGTCGTGCATGGTGTCCAGAGCACGGTCCGCGTGTGCCACGAGCATGACGATTGGATCGGTCACAGTGGTGTCATCCACGACGACGGTGGCTGCTCGGTGTCCATCAGTTCGTTCTCCGCGTCCGCGACGTCGGATGCGGACGGCAGGCCGAGCATGTCCAGGACGTCCCTGCTCATCCCCGATTGTTCTAGAAGTGTTCTCCGTTCGGCACGCGCCCGTTCGGTTGCGCGCCTGCAGAGATCGAGCACCGTGGCAGCCAATTCTGCACCCCCGTAGCGGAGTTCGGCCGAACCGATGTGAATGGACACAGGCAAGCCGGACTCGGATGCACGTACCCGTACCGAGTCGTCTCGAGTAGCCGCCTGCGCGATCATCGGCTCGCTCGTCGTCTCGTCCGTCATTCGGTGGGCCTGTAGAAGCCCTTGAAGCCCATGCCGGAGTTGGTCGTCCTGATCTCGCCGACCTGTACCGGGTCACCTGCTTCCACGAGTTGGCCGTTCCCGATGACCATCGCGACATGGCCGTCCCACACAGCCAGATCGCCCGGCATCAGCTCGTCCTGCCCGACTTGGGTGCCGACGTTCTGTTCCTGAGCCAGCCGCGGAATCTCGACTCCCTGCTCTCCGTACGCCCACTGGGTGAGCCCGCTGCAGTCGAGGCCCTGCCCGGGGGACGTGCCTCCCCAGACGTACGGAGTGCCCTGCTGAGTCAGAGCGCTTCTGACTGCACCCGCGGCTTGCTCGTTGGGAGCAGTCGCGACGCTGCCGTCGGGCAGAGCGACCTGAACGCCGCGGCCGGGCGCGCCGGTGTCGGCTGTCGTGCGGTCCGGAGTTCCGGTGTACATCGACATGCCCGACGGGGGAGGCGATGCGGCCGGACCCGAGGACGGTGAGAGGAGCGAGGACTGTGCGTCGGGCATCGAGGGTGCCGACGCGGACACCGTACGAAGGAAGTTCCGACCGAACTGGCTTCCCGGATCGGATCCAGGAGCCGCGGCCGTCACGGTCCTGACCGGGGCCGGGGCGGGGGAGGCGGCGGTGGGAGCAGCACCGGCGGGCTCGGGAACCGGCGGTGGCGCCGCGTACGCGCCGATCTCCGCTGCGTGGCCGGCGAGCTCGGCTCGCACACGTGCGACGACGGCGAGCGCCCGCTGCAGATGATCGATTGCCGCACCGATCAGCATTGTCGACCCGGCCGGAGTGAACAGCACGGGTGCGGCAGTGGTGGCCACCGCGACGAAGGACTGCAGGATGCCGTGGAGCTCGGCCAAGCCGGCTTGTACCTTGTCGCATGCGCGGTCCACGACGGCCGCGATCTCGTCACCGTGCTCGGACAACCCGATCGCGCTCGTCTGCGCCTGTCCGGCGAGGTCCAGCGCCGCCGTCGCGGCCGGACCACTCCACGTAGCAGCCAGTTCTCCGATGGCGGATCGCCCGATGCTCTGCACGGAGTCGAGTGCCCGAGACGACGATCTCAGTACATCCGCCGGACCACCTGCGGGAATGATTCCCGACCCGAATCCGCCCAGCAGATCCGTGATCGGTTTCGCCAGCACATCGATCACGCCAGGCTCGCAGCCGTCGACGCGTCGGTGGTGTCGTACCCGGCGGCCGACGCGGACGCAGCAACCCCGATGCTCGCGACGGTGCCGGCCAGCCGGGACACCGCAGCGGTGTGCGCAGTGTGCACCGCGGTGAACGCGGCGAGGAATTCCGTCCCGATTGCGCCGAACACCGGCGCGAGCACGGCCGGGCCCGTCGCGGCCGTGGCGGCGGCCGCGACGGCGACCTCGGCCGCCATGGACCCCGCCGTCGACGAGAACGCGTGTATCCCCGCTGCCACTGCCGAAATCTCCGTCACCGGTTCCCCCAGGTTGCTCGAGCCGCTCGATCCGCGCAGGGAAATCCCTACATTTATCTTCGACGCAACCGAGGGCCGATCGGTTCCCACAATTATCCTTGGATCCATGGAAACTCACGTGGTCGAACATCCACTGGCCGCAGCACTGCTCACGAGGATGCGCGACGAGCGCAGCGACAACGCAACCTTCCGCTCCGCCCTTCGCCAACTCACCCACATGTTGGTCTACGAAGCCACCCGCGACGCGGCGATCGAGACGTTCGACGTCAAGACTCCGGTCGCCGTCACCAGTGGCACGCGGCTGAGCAAGCCGCCACTGCTGGTTCCCGTCCTCCGCGCAGGACTGGGGATGGTCGAGAAAGCGAGCGGTCTCATCCCGCAGTCGCGTGTCGGCTTCGTCGGGATGGCGCGTGACGAGCAGACGCACCAGCCGGTGCCGTACATGGAATCGCTGCCCGACGACCTGTCGACGACGCCCGTGTACGTGCTCGATCCCATGCTGGCGACCGGCGGGTCCATGGTTCACACGATCGAATTGCTCGTCGAGCGGGGTGCAGCGGATGTGACGTGCATCTGCGTCGTTGCCGCACCGGAGGGCGTGGCGGCGTTGGAGGCGTCGGGACTGCCGGTGCGACTGGTCGCCGCGAGCATCGACGACGGTCTGAACGAGGATGCCTTCATCGTTCCCGGGCTCGGCGACGCCGGTGACCGTCAGTTCGGTCCACGCTGAGCGTCTCGCTGGTCCTCGGGGTCACCTGGCCCGCGCAGGAGGGTGACCCTCGGTTGCGTGTGCTGGACGTCGAGTCGCGTGAGGTGAGAACGGTCGATCTGCGCGGCGGGCATCTCGGGTTCCACGCGCTCGGTGCCCAGCGCTGGTGCACCGGGCGTGTGGCGTTCGGGGCGGCGCCCGGATATGTACCGTGCCCCGATCAACGTCCCGTGGACAGCGGTAGTCAGTGCGAGGAGTGCGAGTCGAAGGATCCGTTCCGGTTCGTGCACACCGTCCACCGCGGAGGATTCGTGTCGAAGGATCTCGAACCTCATGTGATGCAACCGCATTGGTTGTACATCGCGACGTTCGCGGGCGGAGTGCACAAGGTCGGTACCGCAGCGGATACCAGGAAATGGGGCAGGCTCGCCGAGCAGGGAGCGGTCTGCGCCGAGTACGTGGCGCGGGCCGACGACGGCAAGATCGTACGGGTGCTCGAAGATCGCGTCACCGAGCGACTCCAGGTACGCCAAGCCGTCCGGTCGTCGGCGAAGGCCGCGGCCCTGGCCCTCCCCGTCGACACTGCACGGTTGGGTGCTGCGACGGCGTCACTGGCGACGACGGTGCGCGAGGACCTCGCTCCGGTGTCCGACGACCCCGGGTATCGCGTCGTCACCGAATCCTGGGAGGTGGCAGGGTTCCGCGACCTTGCCTCCGGCAA
This sequence comes from Rhodococcus sp. 14-2470-1a, assembly GCF_002259425.1. Lineage (NCBI taxonomy): Bacteria > Bacillati > Actinomycetota > Actinomycetes > Mycobacteriales > Nocardiaceae > Rhodococcus > Rhodococcus sp. 14-2470-1a. Next base: position 206,714 of record NZ_NPFZ01000001.1, on the reverse strand, counting down.
CCGGCTCGCCTACCCCGGCGACCTCACGAGCGGCCCGCACGGATTCACCGTGAATGCCTGCATCGGTCAAACGGCCATCGTGGACATCGCCACGTCGACCACGGGACGAGACGCCGCCGACGAGACGTCGTACGTGGTGGATCTGCACGCGCTGAAAGGGCGCCGAATCAGGTTCGGGGACTACACGTCCGACCTTCCCGCCGTCCAGACCGCACTGTTCTAGGTCACAGGTCCTGCGCGAAGGCCCTCAGTTCGTCGAGCGCCGCCTGCGCCCGGACTCGTGCGTCCGCCAGTCCCTCGCGGGAGTCCACGGGTTCGACGACCTCGAGGTACGCCTTCACTTTGGGCTCCGTCCCGGACGGCCTGACGATGATGCGTACGCCTTGTCCGGCGAGCTCCACCGCGTCGGTGCGCAGCGCGCCTGCATTCTGCAGATAATCCGTGACGGTGAGTGGGCGAGGGCCCAAGTCGGTCGGTGGAGCGTGCCTCAGATCCGCCATCATCCGGGTGATCCGATCGGTGTCCTCGACTCGCTTGGACACCTGTGCGCCCGCGTGCACTCCGAACTCGACGGCGAGATCGTCGAGAGCGTCCAGGAGCGTGCGTCCGTTCTGCTTCAGCGTCGCAACGAGATCTGCCAGCATCACGGCAGCGGAGATTCCGTCCTTGTCGTTGACCGACTGTGGGTCGACGCAGTGCCCGATCGCTTCCTCGTAGGCGTACACCAGGCCGTCACCCGCACGGACGAGCCACTTGAATCCGGTGAGGGTTCGTGCGTAGCGCGCACCCCGGGCCGGTGCAAGTTTCGACAGCAACTGCGAGGAGACGATGGTGTTGGCCACCAACGAGTTCGGAGGTGCGTTGCTCAGAATGTGCTCCGCGAGCAGTGCACCGGTCTCGTCACCGCTGAGCATGCGCCACCCGTCGAGGCCCGGGACCCCGATCGCGCAGCGATCCGCGTCCGGATCCAACGCGATCGCCAGATCTGCCTCGATCTCGTGGGCCAGCGCGAGCACGGCGTCGGCGGCGCCAGGCTCCTCCGGGTTGGGGAAGTCCACCGTCGGAAACTCGGGGTCTGGGTCGAATTGGCTTGTCACGAATGAGATGTCGCGGAATCCGGCGCTGCGTAACGCTGCGACCGCGACCTCGCCGCCGACGCCGTGCATCGGCGTCAGTGCGATGCGGATGCCGCGTTCGGTCGAACGTGCCAGGGGCGCAATCGTGTCGAGGTAGCGTGCGGTGACGTCGGAGCCACCGGAGAAGACGATGGTTCGTGGGACGTCGGCGGCGGGACCGACTGCGGCGATCTCCGCCTCGATCTCGTTGTCTGCGGGCGGAACCAACTGCGCGCCTCCACCGAGGTACACCTTGTATCCGTTGTCCGCGGCGGGATTGTGCGACGCCGTGATCTGGACGCCCAACTCGGCGTTCAGGGCTCGCACGGCGAACGCGAGGACGGGTGTCGGCAGTGGTCGGGGGAGCAGGACGACGTCGAAGCCCTGTGCTGCGAAAACCTCGGCGGCTGCCGTTGCGAAGGCATCGGAACCGTGTCGCGCATCGCGGCCGACGACGACCGTGCTTCCGTCGAGCTTCTGCTTGTGCAGCCACGCTGCGATTCCGGCGGACGTGCGGGTGACGACCGCGACGTTCATGCCGTTGGGGCCTGCACGCACTGCGCCTCGCAGTCCTGCAGTGCCGAAACTCAGTGGTGCCGAGAATCGTTCCGCGAGTTCGCTTTCCGGGAGCTCGGCCAGCTCTTCTCGGGTGGCAGGGTCGGGATCGGCGGCGATCCACGCCGCGACCTGCGCCTGAAGGTCGGAGGTCACAGTGCGCCGACCAGGCGGTGCAGCAGCTCGCCCATCCGCTCCGCCGACGCCTTCCCGGCTTCCAGTACTTCCTTGTGATCGAGGTGCTCGCCGGTCATTCCGGCTGCAAGGTTGGTCACGAGGGACACGCCGAGGACACGGGCGCCCAGCGCACGTGCGGCGATGGTCTCGTGCACCGTCGACATTCCGACCAGGTCCGCACCGAGCGCTCGCAGCATCCTGATCTCGGCAGGAGTCTCGTAGTGCGGCCCTGGCAGGCCCGCGTAGACACCCTCCTCCAAGGTCGGATCGATGTCCTGGGCAAGGGCACGCAGCTCGGGCGAGTAGGCATCGACGAGGTCGACGAACTCTGCCCCGATCAGTGGGGATCGCGCCGTCAGATTCAGGTGATCGGAGATCAGCACGGGCTGTCCGACGCTCATGCCCTCGCGGATTCCGCCCGCGGCGTTGGTGAGAACCACCGTGCCGACACCCGTCGCGATGGCCGTGCGAATCGGGTGGACTACACGGCGGAGCTCGTGGCCCTCGTACGCATGGGTGCGTCCCTGCAGCAGCAGGGTGTCGGTGTCTCCGACCTTCACGGATGTGATGGTGCCCGAGTGCCCGGACGCCGACGGCGGGGCGAACCCGGGGAGGTCGCTCATCGACACCGTGGCGGTCGGTGCGCCGAATCGGTCGGCTGCGGCCTGCCACCCGGAGCCGAGCACGATCGCGACCGAGTGCGAGGCGACACCGGTCGCGTCGGCGATGGCCTGCGCAGCGCCGGCGGCGGCATCGGCCGGGTCGACCGTCGGGTCTGCAGTGCTGGAGTTCGAGTCAGAAGTTCCCACGGTTGACCACCCTAGGAGATGGGTGTCCCGTGGTTCTTGGACCATCGCATGTTACCGATGGGTAGGATTGCCGCATGCCATATCTCGAGCGCAACGGTGACGTCCACATTCTCTTCCTCGGCGACCAGGACGGTCCCGAGAACAACGAGAACCGCTTCCATCCCGACTGGATCGACCGTGTGCACGCACTGCTCGACGAGGTGGAGGCCGTGGAAGGCCCGGCGGCGCTGGTGACGACGGCGACCGGCAAGTTCTTCACCAACGGACTCGACACCGACTGGCTGTTCGCCAACCTCGACAAGATCACGTCCTACCTCGACCGCGTCCACACGCTCTACACACGGATGTTGACCTTTCCGATGACGACGATCGCCTCGGTGCAGGGCCATGCGTTCGGCGCAGGTGCCATGTTGGCCACCGCGCACGATTTTCGGATCGTGCGGGCCGACCGAGGGTTCTACTGCCTTCCGGAGGTGAACCTGAACATGCCGTTCACGGTGGGCATGTCCGCCCTCGTCAACGGCCGGTTGCCGAAGCAGACCGCGGTCGAGGCCATGACGACAGGACGCCGCTACGGAGGTGCGGACGCGGTCGCGGCGGGGATCGCCGACGCCGCCGTCGACGCGGATCAGGTGCTGGTCGCTGCTGTCGAGCGGGCCGCCGCGTCGACGAGCACGCGGGGGAAGAACCTGGCGGGGATCAAGGCAGGGATCCACGCCGACGTCCTCGCAGCGTTGAACATTCCGACCGGTGAGAGCAACTTCAGCTTCGGAAACCAGTAGTGACAGACTGGTGCGGTGATCGATGAGACCGACAGCGGTGTCCACCGCGCCGCACCAGAGCTGCTCGCGCTGTCGCACTCGATTCATTCCGAGCCCGAGCTCGCGTTCGAGGAGCATCGAAGTGTCGCCAAACTGACCGACCTACTCGCCGCCCACGATTTCGCGATCGAACGCGGTGTGGCCGATCTTCCCACCGCATTCACGGCGACGTTCGGTAGCGGAGATTTGGTCATCGGCATCTGCGCGGAGTACGACGCACTACCGGAGATCGGCCATGCGTGCGGACACAACATCATCGCCGCAGCCGCCGCGGGTGCAGCGGTGGCTCTTGCCCCGCTCGCCGACAGCCTCGGCATCACCGTGCGTCTTCTCGGCACTCCCGCCGAGGAGAGCGGCGGCGGCAAGGTGCTGATGCTCGAACGCGGGGTCTTCGAGGGTGTCGGTGCGGCGCTGATGGTGCATCCCGGCCCGTTCGACATCGTCGGGGCGACATCGTTGGCGTTGTCGGACCTCGCGGTGACGTACATCGGGCGCGCGGCACACGCGTCGGCTGCCCCGGAGTGGGGAATCAACGCCGGTGACGCCGTCACCGTCGCGCAGGTCGCCGTCGGTCTTCTGCGCCAACACCTGTCGCCGGGACAGCAACTGCACGGGATCGTCGGCGACGGTGGGCTGGCGCCCAACATCGTTCCCGGCCATGCCGAGCTTCTGTACTACCTGCGGGCGACGTCGTCGGAATCGCTTGCGGCTCTGACGCGCAAAGCGTTCGGCTGCTTCGAAGCGGGGGCTGTCGCCACAGGCTGTACTCACGAGATCCGCACCGTGTCACCGACGTACGAGGAACTGACCCCCGACCCGTGGCTGGTCGCGCAGTTCCGGCGCGAGGCCGAAGCGATCGGTCGTTCACCATTGGCACCCGAACTGGAAGGATTCCGCCCACTGGGCAGCACCGACATGGGAAATGTGACGAACGTTCTGCCGGGGATCCACCCGGTCATAGGCTTGGATTCGGCAGGTGCGGTGACGCATCAACCGGAGTTCGCGGCAGCCTGCATCACCGAGTCGGCGGATACCGCGGTGCTCGACGGAGCGCGGTTGCTCGCGCGAACAGCAGTGCGCGCGGCACAGGACCCGGCTGTGCGCGATCGCCTGCTCGACGGCGCGGAAGCGCGGGCGAGCAGATGACGATCGCGTCGACCGACGATCGGTTCGCCCTCGTCGACAAATGGATCCTCGACCACACCGACGAGCTGTCGGAGTGGCGTCGTCACATTCACGCCAACCCCGAGCTCGCTCGCCAGGAGTTCGCCACCACTGCGTTCGTCGTCCAGAAACTCGAAGCCGCCGGCCTGAGCCCGAAATTGTTGCCGGGCGGAACGGGACTGACGTGCGACATCGGACCCAGCGGCCCTCGCGTCGCGCTGCGCGCGGACATGGATGCGTTGCCGCTGCAGGAATTCACGGGCGCGTCGTACAGCTCGACGGTCCCCGGTGTGTCCCACGCCTGCGGACACGACGCCCACACGACGGTACTTCTCGGCACGGCGCTGGCGTTGGCGTCGCTGCCGGACCTGCCGTTCGGGATCAGGCTCATTTTCCAGCCCGCCGAGGAAGTCATGCCCGGTGGTGCCCTCGACGTGGTCGCCGCCGGCGGTCTCGACGGTGTGTCCAAGATCTTCGCACTGCACTGCGACCCGAGGCTCGAGGTCGGCAAGGTGGGAGTGCGCGTCGGCGCCATCACGTCCGCGGCCGACACCGTCGAACTACGCCTGGACTCCCCGGGCGGTCATACGTCCCGCCCGCATCTGACGGCGGATCTGGTGCACGCACTCGGAACCGTGATCACCGGCTTGCCCGGCATGCTCAGCAGGCGGATCGACCCGCGGACCAGCACGGTGATGGTGTGGGGCGCAGTTGTCGCGGGTCAGGCACCGAACGCGATCCCGCAGACAGGCATGCTCACCGGAACCGTCCGTACGGGCGATCACGAGACCTGGGCACTTCTCGAGCCACTGGTGACGGAAATCGTCGCGGGCTTGCTCGCCCCGACGGGCGTCCGATTCGAACTGAACTACCGGCGCGGGGTTCCGCCCGTGGTCAACGGACCCGAGGTGACGCGAACGTTCGAGAACGCCATCCGCAGGCTCGGGCCGACGGCGCTCGCGGACACGCCTCAGTCCGGCGGAGGCGAGGATTTCTCCTGGTATCTGGAAGATATTCCGGGTGCCATGGCCAGGCTGGGAGTGTGGTCCGGCTCCGGACCCCAGCTCGACATTCACCAGCCGACGTTCGACCTGGACGAGCGCGCTCTCGCGGTGGGCGTCAAGGTACTGACCGGTATCGCCCTCGACCCCCACTGACGTGAGCTAGGGGGTGCCGGGTCCGACGTTCCTGCTGTTGCGCGTGCGGAGGTCTCGGACGTACTCGGCGGGCGCCCCGGCGATCTCCGCTGCCTCGGCCATGACCCCGAGGTAGCGCGCGGACGGCAGGCCTCCCTCGTAGGCGTCCAGCACATAGAGCCACGCGAGCACCGGCCCGTCCGCGGTGTCGACACGCAAGCGAACCTTGCGGTGGATGCCGAGCTCCGAGCCTTCCCACCGGTCCAGGCTCTGCTCGTCCTCGTCCGACACGTCGTAGAGCACGACGAAGACCTTCTCGTCTGCATCGGGTGCAACGGTGGCCAGCGCACCTTCCCAGCCGATATCGCCGCCACCGAACGTCAGGCGCCACCCATGCAACCATCCTGTTCCGGACAGCGGGGAGTGAGGGCAACGCTGCAACATCTGCTCCGGATGCATGTTCGATCCGTAGGCGGCATAGATTGGCACGTCGGCCAGCCTAAACCGTCGGCGTGCGGTCGGTCGCGGGCCGACCCCGGATCGTGGCATTCGTGCTGGTCGAGGCGAAGTGAAGTAATCCTTACCACTGCATGACGCGCGTCACTGGAATAGCCTCGATGTCAGCAACGAGGCTCCCCCAATCTTCAGAAAGAGGATCAATGACGACGCGGATCGTGATCATCGGTGGCGGACCCGCTGGGTACGAGGCAGCACTGGTGGCGGCGCAGCACGGGGGAACGGTGACGCTCGTCGACGCCGACGGGATCGGTGGTGCGTGTGTTCTGTGGGACTGTGTGCCGTCGAAGACCTTCATAGCGTCGACCGGCATCAGAACGGAGATGCGGCGCGCGAGCGATCTCGGCATCGCCCTCGACCCGTCGCAGGCGGCGATCGCTCTGCCGCAGATCCACGAGCGTGTGAAGTCGCTCGCGCAGGCGCAGTCCGCGGACATCGCCGCCCGTGTGCGATCGGTGGGCGTCGAGCTCATCTCGGGTCGAGGTGAGCTGATCGACTCGAAGGTGGGAATGGCCGCGCATCAGATTCGCGCGACGCTCGCCGACGGGTCCGAGCGGATCCTCGACGCCGACGTCGTACTCATCTCGACGGGGGCGAGCCCGCGCATCCTGAAGGGCGCCGAGCCCGACGGTGAGCGCATTCTCAATTGGCGTCAGCTCTACGATCTCGATGCACTTCCCGAGCACCTCATCGTCGTCGGCTCCGGTGTGACCGGTGCCGAGTTCGTCTCGGCGTACACGGAGATGGGCGTGAAGGTCACCGCCGTGTCCAGCCGTGATCGTGTGTTGCCGCACGAGGACGAGGATGCAGCGCTGGTGCTCGAGGACGCGTTCAACGAGAGGGGCGTCACCCTCGTCAAGCATGCCCGCGCGGATTCGGTGGAGCGCACCGACAACGGTGTCATCGTGAAACTGGCCGACGGACGCACGGTCGAGGGATCCCACGCTCTGATGACGGTCGGTTCGGTTCCCAACACCTCCGGGCTGGGGCTGGGGAACGTGGGGATCGAGCTCGACAAGGGTGGTTACCTGCGCGTCGACCGCGTCTCTCGTACGTCCGTGGCCGGTATCTACGCCGCAGGCGACTGCACCGGATTGCTGCCTCTGGCCTCGGTCGCGGCGATGCAGGGCCGCATCGCGATGTACCACGCTCTCGGTGAGGGCGTCACGCCGATCAAGCTGAAAACCGTTGCCTCGGCGGTGTTCACGCGTCCCGAGATCGCGTCGGTGGGCGTCAGTCAGTCCTCGATCGACAAGGGTGAGGTGCCGGCCCGGACCGTCATGCTTCCCCTGGCAACCAATCCGCGGGCCAAGATGTCCGGCCTCAAGCGTGGTTTCGTCAAGATCTTCTGCCGCCCCGCGACGGGTGTGGTCATCGGCGGCGTCGTCGTCGCCCCGACGGCATCGGAACTGATCCTGCCGATCGCGATGGCCGTGCAGAACAACCTGTCCGTGGGCGATCTCGCTGCGACGTTCTCGGTGTACCCGTCGCTGACCGGATCGATCACCGAAGCTGCTCGTCAGCTCATGCGGCACGACGACCTGGACTAGCTGCTGTCTCGAAATGTGAGATCCGCATTTCATATTTTGATTTGTCATGACATAGTGGAGGAGCCGACCACCATCCGGCTCCTCCACACCCCAGTCGATCCTCGGGTTCTTTCAGACGCATCCGACACGGGGAGATCTCATGACTTCTACCTTTCCGACCCTGGCACGCCGACTCGACACCGTGCACAGTTCCGCCATTCGTGATCTTCTCGCGCTCACCGCGCGAGGTGACGTGATCAGCATGGCGGGCGGGCTACCGGCCACGGAATTGATTCCGCTGCAACGGATTCGCGACGCCGCGCACGACGTTCTGGCCGAGACCGCGTCGGTCCAGTACGGCGAGACCTCCGGCGTTCGCGGGCTCCGAGACATCGTTGCCGCCCGCGAATCGGCCGCGATCGGACGCAGAATCGACGCGTCCGAGGTCGTCGTGACGCACGGTTCGCAGCAGGCCTTGACGCTGGTCGCGCAAGCAGTGGTCGACCCGGGGGCAGTCGTCGTCGTGGACGAACCCGCCTACACCGGTGCCCTGCAGGTCTTCTCGATTGCCGGCGCCGACGTCCGTGCGGTTCCGATCGACAACGAGGGCATGGACGTCACAGCGTTGGAACGGCTGCTGGCAGAAGGGCTTCGGCCGGCCCTCGTCCATACCGTCAGCAACTTCCACAACCCGCGGGGAGTGACGATGTCGGCCGATCGCCGACGCGCACTCGCCGAACTGGCCGAACGGTACGGCTTCTGGATTCTCGAGGACGACCCATACGGGGAGATCTGGTTCGACGCACAGCCTCCGGCACCGATCGCGTCGCACTCGGACCGCGTCATCAGACTGTCGAGCGCGTCGAAAATTCTGGCGCCCGCGCTGCGGGTGGGGTGGTTGGTCGCGCCGAAACCCGTGTGCGACGCCGTCGAGCTGCTCAAGCAGGGCGCGGACCTGTGCGGATCGTCGATGACGCAGCAGATTGCGGCACGGCTCCTCAGCGACTCACCGTGGTTGACCGCGCACCTGGACACGTTGAGGGCCGAGTACGGCAGCCGCGCAGCCGCGTTGCATCGTGCTCTCACCACCACGTTCGGTGACGCCATGTCGGTGTCGCCTGCGGACGGCGGCATGTTCGTGTGGGCGACGCTGAACGACGGTACCGACGCGACGGCTCTGCTTCCGCGAGCGCTCGATCACGGCGTCGCGTTCGTCCCGGGTAGAGCCTTCGCGGACGACAGGGTGTACGAAGGCGCCATGCGGTTGTGCTTCGCCAGCGCCGAACCCGACGTTCTACACGAGGCCGTGCGCAGGTTGGCGTCGGCTCACGCGCTGTCGTAGGTGCGCTCGACCGCTCGATTCCACCGGGCGTACATCTCGTCACGAACGGTGGGGTCGAGGTCGGGCTCCCACGTCTTGTCGTCCGACCAGTTGGCGCGGATGTCGTCCTCGCCACTCCAGTAGTCGACGGCGAGCCCGGCAGCGTATGCCGCACCCAGTGCGGTGGTTTCGTTGACGACGGGGCGCACGACGGGAACGCCGAGTATGTCCGACTGGAACTGCATCAGCAGTTCGTTGACGACCATCCCGCCGTCGACCTTGAGCGTGGTCAGTTCCACGTCGGAATCGGCGCGCATCGCGTCGATCACTTCCCTGGTCTGAAACGCTGTGGCTTCCAATGCTGCTCGTGCGATGTGGCCCTTGTTGGCGAATCTGGTCAGTCCCGAGATCACGCCGCGGGCGTCGGGGCGCCAGCGCGGCGCGAACAGCCCGGAGAACGCGGGCACGAAGTAGACGCCGCCGTTGTCGTCGACGGTGCCCGCCAGGTCTTCGATGTCCTTCGCGTTCTTGATGATTCCGAGGTTGTCACGTAGCCACTGGACGAGCGAGCCGGTGACGGCCACGGAACCCTCCAAGGCGTAGACGGTGTCCTTGTCTCCCAGCTTGTAACAGACGGTGGTGAGAAGTCCGTGCTCGCTGCGGACGGGCGTGGTTCCGGTGTTGAGCAGTAGGAAGTTTCCGGTTCCGTAGGTGTTCTTCGCTTCACCGGGCTCGAGGCACGCCTGGCCGAACGTGGCGGCTTGCTGGTCGCCGAGGATGCCGGCGATCGGTACTCCGGCAAGCACTCCTTTCGGGCGTACCTCGCCGTAGATCTCCGAGGAGGTGCGGATCTCCGGGAGCATCGAGACGGGAATGTCGAAGTCTGCGCAGATGTCCTCGCGCCACTGCAACGTCTCGAGATCCATCAGCAACGTGCGTGAGGCGTTGGTGACGTCGGTGACGTGGATTCCGCCGTCGGTGCCTCCGGTCAGGTTCCACAGGACCCAGGAATCCATCGTGCCGAAGCACAACTCACCGGCCTCGGCGCGCTCACGTACGCCGTCGACGTTGTCCAGGATCCACCGAACCTTCGGCCCGGCGAAGTACGTGGAGAGGGGGAGTCCGGTGATGTGTTGGTATCGGTCCGTTCCCTCGTCACCGGCCAACCGGGTGCACAGCTCGTCGGTTCGAGTGTCCTGCCACACGATCGCGTTGTACACCGGCTTTCCCGTCGCGCGGTCCCACACCAGAGTCGTCTCACGCTGATTGGTGATGCCGACCGCGGCGATGTTCTCTGCTTTGACGTCGGCGTTGCCGAGCGCCGCGCCGACCACCTCGCGTACGTTGACCCAGATCTCCTCGGCGTCGTGTTCGACCCAGCCCGCCCGGGGGAAGATCTGCTCGTGCTCCTTCTGTGCCGACCCCACGGGCTTCCCGTCGTGGCCGAAGATGATGCACCGGCTCGAGGTCGTTCCTTGGTCGATCGAAGCGATGAAGGTGTCGGAGGTCACGTCTCTCCTTACGTAGGTGCGATGCACAGGGCGGGTACTCGCCTCGAACGGTAGCCTTGATTCGGCGCCGACAGACGGACAAACGAACCATCCACGTGGGGAGCGAGCTCTTGAGCAACCGATCGAACACCACCTTCCTTGGTCCGAAGGCACGTGAAGACGCGTGGCAGGCTCTCGGTTCGGAACAGTTCGACGTGGTCGTGGTCGGCGGTGGAGTCGTCGGCGCGGGCGCTGCACTCGACGCCGCGACGCGCGGCCTGAAGGTAGCGCTCGTCGAGGCACGCGACTTCGCGTCGGGCACGTCGAGTCGATCGTCGAAGATGTTCCACGGTGGCCTTCGCTACCTCGAGCAGCTCGAGTTCGGCCTGGTGCGCGAGGCGCTGCACGAGCGTGAGCTGTCGCTGTCGACGCTCGCGCCGCATTTGGTGAAGCCGCTGAAATTTCTCTTTCCGTTGACACATCGTGTGTGGGAACGCCCGTACATCGCGGCCGGAATCTTCCTCTACGACACCATGGGCGGGGCCAAATCCGTTCCGGCGCAGAAGCATCTGACTCGTTCCGGTGCGTTGCGGATGGCTCCCGGCATGAAGCGCAAGTCCTTGATCGGTGGGATTCGCTACTACGACACCGTCGTCGACGACGCACGCCACACCATGAGCGTCGCGCGCACCGCAGCTCACTACGGCGCCGTCGTGCGTACGTCCACCCAGGTCGTCGGCTTCCTGCGTGAAGCCGACCGAGTGTCCGGTGTGCGCGTGCGCGATTCGGAGAACGGTGCGACGACGGAGGTGCGTGGCCACGTCGTCATCAACGCCACCGGTGTGTGGACCGACGAGATCCAGGCGTTGTCCTCGCAGCGAGGACGCTTCCGCGTGCGCGCGTCGAAAGGCGTGCACATCGTGGTTCCGCGCGACCGCATCGTCAGCGAGGCCGCGATCATTCTGCGCACGGAGAAGTCCGTGCTGTTCATCATTCCGTGGGGTGCACACTGGATCATCGGGACGACGGACACGGACTGGAAGCTGGATCTGGCGCACCCGGCAGCAACCAAAGCGGACATCGACTACATCCTCGGTGAAGTCAACTCGGTGTTGGTCACTCCGTTGACGCACGAGGACATCGACGGTGTCTACGCCGGACTTCGTCCGCTGCTGGCAGGGGAGAGCGACGAGACCTCGAAACTGTCCCGTGAGCATGCGGTCGCGCGCGTCGCGCCCGGACTCGTCGCGATCGCGGGCGGAAAGTACACGACGTATCGCGTCATGGCGGAGGATGCCGTCGACCTCGCCGCCGACGACATCCCGGCGCGGGTCGCGTCGTCGATCACCGAGAAGGTGCCGCTGGTCGGCGCCGACGGATACTTCGCGCTCGTCAACCAGACCCATCACCTCGCGGAGATGTACGGACTCCATCCGTACCGGGTGACGCATCTGCTGGACCGCTACGGCTCTTTGATCGACGAGGTGCTCGAACTGGCCAAGGACAAGCCGGATCTGCTGCAGCCGATCACCGACGCGCCCAGTTACCTCCAGGTCGAGGCCGTGTACGCTGCGGCAGCCGAGGGGGCACTTCACCTCGAGGACATCCTGTCTCGGCGAACGCGCATCGCCATCGAGTACTCGCACCGCGGCGTCAACTGCGCCGGTCAGGTCGCGGCACTCGTCGCACCCATCCTCGGTTGGGACGACGCAACCGTGGACCGTGAGGTGGAGACCTACACCGCTCGCGTCGAAGCCGAGGTCAAGTCTCAGATGCAGCCCGACGACGAATCGGCCGACGCCCTGCGCGTCGTAGCTCCCGAGGCGCGCCAGGAAATCCTGGAGCCGGTACAGCCACTGACGAAGTGACGCTCACCGTCGCTCCGGGGTCCGAACGAGGCTCCGGGGCGCACGGGATGCCACGGCACCGGACACCGCCATCACGGTCAGGGTGAGAATTGCCAGGAAGATCATGACTCGATGGTGAGAGTCGAACCTGTGGATCAGCTGGGACGAGGCTGGCAATACGGGCACGAATAGATCTGGCGTTCCTCGAGCGGATTGTCTCCCAACAACCCGAATTCGACGGTGGTGCTGCATCGTCTGCAGGGCTTGTTCTCTCGTCCGTACACCCAGAAGTGGCGCCCCGCTCGGCGGTCACCGGTGGTGACTCGCTGGTTGCGGTCCTTGTTCGCCATGATGGTGCGGAAGGAGAGGTCGACGAATTTGGCGATGCTCCCTGCGTCCTTCACCGGTGTGCGCGGATCGACGCCGCGAAGAAAACAGATCTCGTTGCGGTAGACGTTGCCGAGCCCGGCAAGGTTGCGTTGATCGAGGAGAGCGAGACCGATGGGGCGTTCGGGATCCGATTCCAGATTTCGTACGGCCAGTGCCGCGTCCCAGTCCGGCCCCAGGAGATCCGGGCCGAGGTACCCGACGGCGTCGTTCGCGTCCTCGACGATGTCGAGCACACCCAGCTCGAAGCCGACGGCCTGCGACGTGTCCGTGGTCAGGATGATCCGAGCTTGAAACGCCGGACGACGCCACCGCTGGCCCGATTCGTAGACCTGCCAGGTTCCTTCCATCTTGAGGTGACTGTGGATCCAATGATCGTCTACCCCGATCAGCAGGTGCTTACCTCGCGACTGCACCGAGTGCACGGTCTGGCCGGTGAAATCGACTGTGGCGTAACGCGGAACACGGATGTCGCAGCCGGTGAGTTCCTTGCCTTCCAGTGCGGTGCGCAGTCTGTTGGCCGAGCGGTACACGGTGTCGCCTTCGGGCACGTCAGTTCCTCAACCGTAGGCCGCGAGGGGTGGCGGAGAATCCTGCGTCCGTCAGCATTCGGGAGAAGCCGGTGCCGTGAATTTCTTGCCCGTCGACGCGTTCGACGAGCAATTTGTCGACCCCGCCGCGCTTGACGACCTCGGCGAGCGCACCGGCGGCAGCAGCCGTCACCGTATCGTCGTCGGAGAAGGTGAGAACGGTTTTGCCGCCGCGCTCCACGTACAACGCGAGCTCGCCCTCGTGCAGAACGACCAGCGCGCCTGCCTTGCGACCCGGTCGATGTCCCGGTCCATCTTCGCCCGTGTCGCGTTTGGGCCACGTCAGCGCCGCGCCGTACGGGTTGGCAGGATCGCAGGCGGCGAGCACCAGCGCGCCTGTCTTCTCTCGCTCCTCGTAACTGCGCAGTCGGTCCACCACCTCGGATGTGGAGAACTGAGCACCACCGAGGGTGTCCACGAAGTAACCGCGCCTGCTACGTCCGGAGTCCTCGAAGGTGGTCAGCACCTTGTACATCGTCGCGAATCCCCCGGGCACACCTTCGTTCATGACCGCACCTCGCGTGACGACGCCGTATCGCTCGAGCAGTACGTCCGCGGTGGCGTGCGCGCGAATGGTCGCATCGGGTTCGATCTCGGGGACGCGTGACCACCTGCCGCCCGCAGTGGGCGGACCGGTGCGTGTCGGAAACGACGGCCGCTCGAACCGTCGGTACGACCGCAGCCGTGGGGTCCTCCGCGGGGAGCGATGGCTGGGGGCTGCTCGCGTCGTCGAGTTCAGCAGTGCCCGCAGCGGCGCGAACGTGTCGTTGCCGATTCGGCCCGCCCACACCAACTCCCACAGCGCCGCATGCAGACTGTCGTCGTCCGTGCTTCCGACGGTGTCGGAGAGTTGCCGGAAGAAGTAAGCGCCACCGGCAGCGACGGCGTCGAGTATCGAGATCTGTAGTTCGGAGAGATCCGATTCCGCAGGAGGAGCCAAGGTCAGGGGAGCGGTGTCCGCCATGTGCAGGCATACCCATCCGTCCTTGGACGTGATGGACCCGTGGCCGGACCACAGAACCTCTCCGGTCGAGGTCAACTCGTCGAGCATTGCGGGCGAGTAGTCCCGTACACGGGAGGACAGCACCAGCGACTCCCACGCGGAGGCTGGAATGGGCACTCCGGCAAGCTGCTCGACGACCGCCGCGACTCCGTCGATTCCGGAGAGCTGCCTGCTCTGCACGTGCTGCCACGCAGGGAGGAAACGGCCGAGGGTGGCGGTGGCGACGGGCTCCACTTCCTGGCGCGCCGCGGCGAGGGACCGCCGCCGCAGGCGGCGCAGGACTTCGGCGTCGCACCACTCCGATCCTGCTCGGTCCGGACGGAATTCACCTTCGATGATCCGTTTGTCGGCGGCGAGCCCCGCCAGAGATGCTCGCGCGACAGCGATTCCGAGGCCGAACCTCTCGGCGAGGTCGTCCACCGAGAACGGTCCGTGGGTGCGCGCGTACCGGCTGACCAGGTCGGTCAGGGGGTCGTCGACCGGTTCGATGAACGCGGCGGGCGTCCCGATGGGAAGGGGCACACCGAGTGCGTCGCGCAGCCTGCTGGCGTCCTCGATGGCCACCCACCAGGACGTGCCGGCGAACGTGACCTCCATGGCGCGCTTCGCGGAGACCAACTCTGCCAACCACATCGGCGATTCCTCGCCGTTCGTTCGGGCAGCCACCTCGTCGGTGGTCAGCGGCCCGAGCATCCTGAGGAGGTCTGCGACACCCTCGATGTCCTTGGCACGACGGTCCTCGGCGAGGCGTTGCAGCTCCAGTTCCGTCGTCTCGATGACGGCCTGATCGAGGAGCTCGCGCAGCTCCACACGTCCGAGCAGTTCCGCGAGCAGCGTCGAGTCGAGGGACAGGGCTTGGGCACGGCGTTCCGCGAGGGGGCTGTCGCCCTCGTACATGAACGCCCCGACATAGTTGAACAGCAACGAATTCGCGAACGGAGACGGGGTCGGGGTCTCGATCTCGACGATGCGAATCTGACGCCGTCCGATCTGCGCGAGAATGTCCTCGAGCGCGGGCAGATCGTAGACATCTTGCAGGCACTCACGGACCGTCTCGAGCAGAATGGGGAACGTCGGGTACTTCCGCGCCACATCGAGCAGTTGCGCCGAACGTTGCCGTTGCTGCCACAGCGGTGCGCGCTTGCCGGGATTGCGACGCGGCAGCAACAGTGCACGAGCGGCGCATTCGCGAAAGCGTGATGCGAAGAGCGCCGATCCACCGACCTGTTCGGTGACGACGTCGGCGATCTCGTCTTTCTCGAACACGAACAGATCCGCGCCGGGCGGCGTGTCCTCGGTGTCGGGGAGCCGGACGATGATGCCGTCGTCGGACGCAGTGGGTGCCGCGTCGATTCCGTATCTCTCGATCAGCCGTGCTCCGATCGCCAGTGCCCACGGTGCGTGCACTTGCTGCCCGTAGGTCGAGTGCAGCACCAGACGCCAGTCTCCGAGCTCGTCCCGGAACCGCTCCACGATCATTGTTCGGTCGGTGGGCAACTGCCCGGTCGCTTCCTTCTGATCGTCCAGCAATGCAACGAGATTGGTCACGGCGTTGGGGTCGAGGCCGTCACCGGCGAGACGCTGTTCGAGATTTTCTCGCTCGGACGTACTACGCAGGAACTCGCCCAGGGCGCGGCCCAGCTCGGCGGGACGCCCGAGTCCGTCGCCGTGCCAGAACGGCAGTCGTCCGGGTTGACCGTATGCAGGGCTGACGAGGACCCGGTCGTGAGTGATCTCTTCTATCCGCCAACTGGTCGCACCGAGCGCGAAGACGTCCCCGACACGGGATTCGTACACCATCTCCTCGTCGAGTTCGCCGACACGCGACGCCTTCTCGCCCACCATGTACACCGTGAACAAGCCGCGGTCCGGGATGGAGCCACCGGAGGTGACGGCGAGGCGTTGCGCGCCGGGCCTGCCCGTCAGCGTGTTCGCGTCACGGTCCCACACGAGGCGAGGGCGAAGCTCGGCGAACTCGTCCGACGGGTACCGACCGGACAACAGGTCGAGGGTCGACTCGTACGCAGACCGGGGCAGAGTGGCGAAGCTCCCGGTCCGACGCACCGCGTCGTACCAGTCGTGTGCATCGATGGGCTCGAGCGCGCACGCCGCCACCGTCTGCTGCGCCAGAATGTCCAGCGGATTCGCGGGAACGAACAGTGCCTCGATCTTGCCCGTCGTCATCCGCTCGACGGTCACCGCACAATGAATCAAGTCGGTTCGGTGCTTGGGGAACAGCACTCCCTTGGAGATTTCACCCACCTGGTGACCCGCACGCCCCACGCGCTGCAGACCGCTCGCGACCGAGGGCGGTGCTTCGACCTGGATGACCAGATCCACCGCGCCCATGTCGATTCCGAGCTCGAGGCTGCTGGTCGCCACGACGCACCGCAGGCGTCCGGTCTTCAGATCGTCCTCGATGAGGGCGCGCTGATCCTTGCTCACGCTGCCGTGATGCGCACGTGCCAGCAGCGGTTCGGCACCAAGGCCCACGTCGCTGGAGCTACCGACGAGAGACGCGGGGCCGTGGGCGGTGTCGACCCCGTCGCCGAGACGGTCGGCATAGATCTCGTTGAGGCGAGCGGTGAGACGCTCGGCCAGGCGTCGGGAATTGGCGAACACGATGCACGACTTGTGGTCGAGAACCAAGTCCACGACCTTCTCCTCGACGTGCGGCCAGATCGATCCGTGCCGCGGCGCAGCCGAGGCATCACCTTCCGCTGTCTCCACGACACCCAGTTCCGTCATGTCCTCGACCGGGACCTGAACCGTGAGATCGAACGTCTTCGGTGACGGGGGAGCAACGATCTCGATGGGGGCGGCGCCGGTGAGGAACCGTCCGACCTCCTCGTGGGGCCGCACCGTCGCCGACAGCCCGATCCGCTGCGCGGGTGTGCCGAGCAGCAGATCCAGACGCTCCAGGGACAGCGCGAGGTGCGAGCCACGCTTGCTGCCGGCGACTGCATGGACCTCGTCGACGATGACCGTCTCGACCGAGTCGAGAGATTCTCTGGCCGCGGAGGTGAGCATCAGGAACAGAGACTCGGGGGTCGTGATCAATATGTCCGGCGGAGTCTTCAGCATGGCCCGACGATCTGCCTGACTGGTGTCACCGGAGCGGACTCCGACCGAGATGTCCGGTGGCTCGAGGCCCAGCCGTTTGGCCGTCTGTGTCACCCCGACGAGCGGCGCGCGGAGGTTTCTCTCCACGTCGACGGCCAAGGCCTTGAGCGGCGAGATGTACAGAACCGTCGTCTTGCGCTCCGCAGGCACGTCACGGACCGTGAGCCGATCGATGGACCACAGGAACGCGGACAGGGTCTTACCCGAGCCGGTCGGAGCGACGACAAGAGTGTGCCGACCACTGGAAATAGCCTCCCAGGCACCCGCTTGCGCGGCCGTGGGGGCGTCGAACGCGCCGGTGAACCACTCCTGGGTGGCGGGAGAGAACTTGGCCAGCGCCGGGTCCACCTGGTGCGCGTTGGTTCTCTTACCGGCCATTCCACCATGATGCCCCGTGGTACCGACAAACAATCACAGGTGTAGGACCGTCCTCTCATGGGTACGGGGTACCGATGACCGACGACCAAGAGATCATGCAGAAGATTTCCGCAAAGCTCGACGCTCGTCTCGGTGAGAAGACGAACGGCTTGCAGAACGAAGTACCGCCGGGTTCCAGCATTCAGCGCGACGACGAGGACGGTGAGCGGGGCCCACTCGGCCGGGATTACCACTTGGCCAGCAAGTACGCGCAGGCCTTCGCGATCGGTGAGCCCCAGTTGGTGGACCGCGACGAGTTCGATCGTCTCGTCGCCGAGTACGGCTGACCACTCACCGAGGCCACGTCGGCCGCTGCCCGTCCTTCTCACAACACCGCCGTGTGTTCACAACCGTCATGACGATTGTGAACACACGGCGGTGTTGTATCCACGTGGGGCCACCCGCCGCCGTCAGATCACGATACGAGACCGATTCCCCCGTTACGGCCCGATCCCCTTTACTATTCGTTGGACCGACTCGGGGAGTGGAGTTCTTCAATTGTTGACCGTGTTCATCGTGTGTTTCGTCGTGGGCGTCGTCGGGCTGGCGGGAACGTTCACCGTCGGCGAGGTCTCGGATCTCGGTGACAGTCACGGCGACGGTGTGCCGTTCCTGTCGCTGACGACGATCGCGACGGCGCTGTTCGGTTTCGGCGCGGCCGGATGGATCTCGGCGCTCACCGAACTGCCCGACCCGATTGCAGCGCTCGTCGGCATCGCGGTGGCGGCGGGTCTCGTGATCGTGACGCGAGGGCTTTTGATTCCGTACATGCTTCGGCAGCAGGACAATTCGCACATCGGGCGAGCATCGTACATCGGGCTGCTCGGCACCGTCACGCTGGACGTCACGGCGGACGGATGGGGCGAGGTGTCGTTCGCGGACGGTGAAGGCAATCGCGTCGGCGCACGGGCTGTCAGTTCGGGCAAGGTCGCACTCCCGCGAGGCGTCACCGTCTACATCGCCGATGTGGACGACACCTACCTCCACGTCGTGGCCGTCGACGACGTCGTGGACGGTCGATGATCGGAAAGACCTGCACGGTGGGGGCTTTCGACTACAAGCAGAGTTCGTGAGGGGTACTGATACATGCTGACAACAATCGTGATCGCGGCGATCGTCGCGCTGATCGTCTTCGTCGTGCTGCCGACGGTGTACGTCAAGAACTACATCAAGGTTCCGCCCAACGAGGTCGCGGTGTTCACAGGTCGAGGCAAGCCCAAGGTGGTGCGCGGTGGTGCCCGATTCAAGGTGCCGGGCATCGAACGAGTGGACATCATGTCCCTCGAACCGTTCAACATCAGCATCAACCTGCAGAACGCACTGTCCAACGACGGTGTCCCGGTCAACGTCGAAGCAGTGGGCCTGGTACGTATCGGCTCGGCCGACGAAGCGGTTCAGACGGCGGTGCAGCGCTTCCTGACGTCCGACCTGACGGAACTGCAGCGTCAGATCAACGACATCCTCGCCGGTAGCCTACGAGGGATCACCGCGACGATGACCGTCGAGGACCTGAACTCCAACCGCGACACGTTGGCGCGCAGCGTCATCGACGAGGCAGGGAACGACCTCGCGCGCATCGGCATGGAAGTCGACGTCATCAAGATCGCCGGGATCTCCGACAAGAACGGCTATCTCGAATCTCTCGGACAACGTCGAATCGCCGAGGTCAAGCGTGACGCAGCGGTCGGAACCGCGGATGCCGAGCGCGACGCCCAGATTCGTTCGGCCAAGGCACGCCAGGAAGGTTCGGTGGCGCAGGCCGAGGCGGACACGGCCATCGCTACCGCGAATCAGCGTCGTGACGTCGAGTTGGCACGCCTCCGTGCGCAGACCGAAGCGGAGAACGCCGAGGCGGACCAGGCGGGACCACTTGCCCAGGCCACCGCGGCGAAAGCCGTCGGCATTGCGCGGGAGCAAGCCGAAGCCGCCCGGGTCGAGGCACGCACCGAAGTGGAACGTCGTCGCTCGCAGCAATCGGAAGCAGCACTGCAGGCGGACGTCATCGCCCCCGCCGAAGCCGAACGCCAGGCCGCGATCGCGCAGGCCGAAGGTGAGCGGCGAGCCGCAATTCTCCGCGCGGAAGCGCAGGCCGAATCGGCGCGTCAGTCAGGAGCGGCACAAGCGGACTCGCGCAAACTCGTCGCAGATGCCGTGCGTTCGGAGCAGCAAGCCGACGCCGACGGTCTGCGGGCGAAACTGGAAGCAGAGGCGGAAGGTCGCAAGGTCGCAGCGGATGCGCTGCGCGCCGAGCAGCAAGCAGAGGCCGACGGTCTGCGGGCCAAGCTGGAAGCGGAAGCGGCTGGCAAGCGTCAGATCGCCGAGGCGCTCAATTCCTACACGCCGCAGGCTGCTCGGTTGCTCACGCTCCCCGACGTGCTGGCTGCTCTCGTCGAGGCGACGGCGGCAGCGGCGAAGCCGGTGGGCGACATCGACCGCATCTCGATCATCGGCGGCGCCGACGGCGCGAAGGGATCCATCGGTTCACTGCTCGGCATCAGCCCGCAGGTCATCGCGGGCGTCATCGAGACGTTGGAAAGCTCGGGCGTCAACGTCACCGGTCTGCTCAACAACCTCGACGGCAAGAACAAACTGGCAGGTAGCGACAACCTGGCAAGCAGCGACAACCAGGACGAGGACGCGGCCACCTCGAACGGAGTGGCGCACCCCGAGTCGATCAGCTGACACACGACGAAGGGCCCCACGGACTTCAAGTCCTGTGGGACCCTTCGGTTGTCGAATCGGTGTAGCGGTAGCGGCTCAGGGCCTGCCGGTGAAGTAGTCGAACGCGGCCGACTGCAGCGGGTAACCTCCGGTGTTGATCAGGCCGATCACTCCACCTGCGGCGGCACCGATGAGGACACCGGGGATGCACCCGACGAACACCCCGACGACGCAACCGATGACCAGACCGATTCCGGCACCGATGGCGGCACTGACTCCGGCGCCGAACGATGCCTTGTTCAGCTCGTCGAGGAAGCGCCCCTGCGAGTTCACGTCGGTGACAGGCAGGACCGAGCGCGCCACCGGGGTGGCGAACGCTGGATCGGTCTCGGGCGTGAGGGTCAGTTCACGGTCGTCGACGCCGATGAGAGGCGCGATGGAGAACTCCTGGTCGCCGACGCGGTAGGCGAGGGGGATCGTCGCGACGGACGTGCCGGCGGCGTCGAGGACCTCGACGGTCTCCGAGGTCGCGTCGAGTCGGAAGGATCCGGTGTCGAGGATCGTCGTCACGGCTTTGCCGTCCTCGGTGGTGGTGGTGCTGTAGGCGATGCCCTGGTCGGTGCCCGTCACCAGTGGTGCAGGCTCTGCGTGGGCAGTGCCCGTGGCGACAGCCAGCGCCGAGACGGCGATGACAGCTGTCACCGTTGTTCGTGCAAGTCGAGCGAACTTCATGAGACTCCCCGTGGTCCGAAGTGAACGATCCCCCTGAGGTCGACGACGGCGCCGGCCTGGATCGACGTGAGTACCCTAGCGGAATACGGGCGTTTCCGGCAGTGAGGATGTCCAGCGGTGGAACGGCGGTGCAGCAGTGGTGGAACGGAAGAAGCCAGGGGTGACGTTCGAGTCCTTCGTGGACCGGCAGATTCGCGAGGCGCAGGAGCGGGGCGAGTTCGAGAATCTCGAGGGGGCGGGTAAGCCGTTGCCCAGTTCGGCTCACGACGATCTGTGGTGGGTGAAAGGGTTCTTGAAGCGGGAGAACCTGTCGACGGACGCGTTGCTGCCCGAGTCTCTGCAGTTACGCAAGGAGATCGAGAAACTTCCGGTCACGTTGATCGAGCTGCGTCAGGAGTCGTCGGTTCGAGAAGCGTTGCAGGACCTCAATGCGCGTGTCGTGGCGTGGATCCGGATGCCGTCGCCGCCTCTGGTGCCGATCGGCCCGGTCGACGTCGAGGACTGGGTGGCGCAGTGGAAGCAGAACCGCGCAGCCGCGGACGCCGATGCACGCGAGGCACTGTCGTCGCGGAAGGCGAGCGGAGCCGCCGGATCTACCGCGCCGACGAGTGGGCGCGTGAGCTGGTGGGTTCGGCTGCTCCACCGACGAGATCGATGACCTCGGCGACGGATGTCGCGGTGGTCGTCCTGGTCTTGGTACGCCCCCCGAGTGTGTGCGCGCGGACACGACGGGGAAGTAGTCCATCGGCCGGATTGACGGGGTGGTGCCGCCGGAGTC
The DNA here is from genome assembly GCF_002259425.1 of Rhodococcus sp. 14-2470-1a. Classification (NCBI taxonomy): domain Bacteria; kingdom Bacillati; phylum Actinomycetota; class Actinomycetes; order Mycobacteriales; family Nocardiaceae; genus Rhodococcus; species Rhodococcus sp. 14-2470-1a. The sequence goes on along the minus strand of NZ_NPFZ01000001.1, from coordinate 184,543 downwards.
CGCGCAACGTCTGCTTCGGCGGGGGCGCGTGATCGCCGATGTCGACGACGGTGACGGCCGATCCGAAGGTCAGTCGCGCGTAGTCGGCTGCATCGGCGACGGCGTCGTCGAATTCCGCAGCAGTGACGCGTCCTCGCGGCCCCGTGCTGAGCCCGTGACCCGGTAGGTCGAGCAGGATGGTCGTGACGCCGGCGTGCGCCAGTTCCTGGCCTACGGGTGTGAGGTAGCGGGCATGCAGTCCAGGGCGCACGGGCACGACAACCGTCGGACCCTGGGCCGAGCTTCGGTGCAGTTCGACGTGAAGCCGACCCGAGGGTGTCGTGATCGACACGTGCTCACCGCCCACGGTTCCGACGAACCTCGACGCCGGTTCCAGTGCGGCCTCGCAGGCGTCGTGGCTTGTCAGCGCATGCTCGGCGCCGAGAATCGGCTTGCCCTGCAGCAGAACCATGACGGCGGCGCACTCGTGCGAGGTGAGAGTGGGTGTCCAGCCGGTCTTCTCGCTCAACGCAGTGGAGTCGACGACGGGCTCGCCCGCAGTGACCCACTGGCCGGAGAACGGGGTGAGTCCGAGTCGGAACGCAAGATTCGCGGCCGCCACGGCGGGTTTCTCGGGTACGTCGAACAGGATCTGGCCCTGCATACGTGCGAGTTCGCGGACCGGCGTCCAGTCGCGGGGACCGACGTTGTAGGGGCCGATCAGGTCCTGCTTGGCGGCGCGGTGGAAGGCGTCGGCGAGGTCGTTCTGGTGCAGGAACTGGTAGCTGGCCCGGTCCGCCTGTGGGAACGCACCGACCCGGCCGGTGAATTGATCGATGCCGTCGTTGGCGAAGTCCGGACCGATTATGTACGTCGGTCGCAACATGGATACCGCCATCTCGCCGGGGTGGCGGCGGAGCCACCACTCCGCGTAGTGCTCCACCTCCGCCTTGTCGTGAAAGTAGTACCTGTCGGGATCGCCGGCGGGGTAGTGACTTTCGTCGAGGGGCTCGTCGTGAATGTCCGCACCGTACGCATTGATACTCGAGGCGATCACGAGCCTGCCCACCCCTGCGGCGTACGCGGAATCGAGAACGTTCCGTGAGCCGCGTTGGTTGATGTCGTGTGTCTCGGTCTTGTCGCGTAATTCTTCGACGACGAAGGCCAGATGGATGACGACGTCGCTGCCTCGAAGAATCTCTTCGAGTCCGGGTGACCTTATGTCGGCACGTACCGATTCGAGTTTGGGATGCTGCATGCGGAGCGGACGCCGAGCGATCCCGACGACGGAGTCGACGTCGTCGTCGGCGAGCAGGGCAGGCAGGATCGCCGCGGCGAAATCGCTCGTTGCGCCCGTGACGGCAATGCGAAGGGTCACGAGGGCAACTCCGCGACCGTCTCCGCGATGGTGGCGATGGCGGTTCGGATCTGTTCGTCGGTGTGGGAGGCCATCACGCAGAGTCGGAGCAGCGCACCGTTGCGGGGAACGGCAGGATGCAGGGCCGCCGAGGTGAATACTCCCTTGTCGAACAGTTGGCGCCAGAGATTCATGGCGGACAGGTCGTCCCCGATGTGCAGCGAGACGATCGGTGACGCGGTGTCTCCTCCCGGTATCGGGGACCTGGCGCCGACGTCGAGTCCTTCGGCCGCGAGTCCACTGCGCAAGGCTTCGGCGTGTTCCAACACTCGACGCGCTCGCTGACGTCCTTCCTCGCTCCTGATCAGCTTGATCGACGCGAGGGACGCGCCGACTGCGGCGGGCACACCCGATGTCGTGAACAGGAATGCTCTCGCGTGTATACGAAGACTGTCGAGGAGATCGTGGGATCCTGCGATGAAGCCCCCGGTGGAGCTGGGGCTCTTGGACAGAGATGCCATTCTGATATCGGTGTCGCCTGCGGTGCCGAACAATTCCGCAGCGCCGGTGAGACTTTCGCCGTAGATACCGAGGCTGTGGGCCTCGTCGACCATCAACGCGGCACCGTACTTCGTGCACAGAGCGGTCACCTGGTCCAGAGGCGCCAGGTCACCTTCCATCGAGTACAGGCCGTCGACGATGACCAGGACGGCGCCGTCGCCGACGACGGGTCCCTGCAGTTGGAGTTCGAGGTCGGCCATGTCGTTGTGAGCGAACTTGCGGATGGTTGCTCCGGACAGTTGGCTTCCGTCGCGGATGGACGCATGTGCGGCGGAGTCGACCACGATCACGTCGCCCTTGCCCACGACGGCGGCGATGGTCCCGAGGTTCGTCTGGTAACCGGTGGTGAACACCATCGCGTCCTCGGTGCCGTGCCATTCCTTGATCTCGTTCTCGAGCTCGAGGTGTATGTCCATGGTGCCGTTGAGCAGTCGGCTGCCGGTGATGGCCGAGCCGAAGGTATCGAGTGCGTCCTGCGCGCCCTGCGTGATGTCCGGATGGTCGGCGAGCCCCAGGTAGTTGTTGGAGCCCAGCATGATCTTGTCCTTGCCTTCCACCTGGACGATGGGCGCGGTGGCGGACTCCATGACGCGGAAGTACGGGCTCACGTCGGATTCGCGCACGGCGCGGAGGAGGTCGACTCGGTCGTCGCCGTCGAGTCGTTTGATCAATCGGTTGACGGTCATCGCTGCAGGTTCTCCTGACGCAGGGTGGGTTTGGAGTCGGTCGTCGAACGATGGTCGCGAATTCGAGAAGTGATTCGGCTCCATGGGATGGGCAGGATTGGTTCGAATCAAACAAATTTTTATTACTCCAGGTGGGAGGTCATAACAAACTCATCGCCCAGTTTCGAAAAGGGGGGAAGTTTACCTACCCTTGGATGTTTTGCCTGGTAGAACGGTGGGTAGTGAGCACGAGGTTGCGAATTCGATTCACCTTTGTCTGCCATGCGAATTTCAAATTGTTAGGGAGAGTCATGACTGCATTGATGGTTCGAGAACGCGAAATTCTGGAACAATACATTCCGGGTTTACTGGATTATCTGGACCGCACGCCACTGAAAGACCTCGAAAGCAGGGACGGCGAAGCAATCGCCAAATTCAAGGAGTTCGGCGGCACCTCGCTCATCGTTCCCACGGAGCTGGGCGGCAGCGGCGCCTCCGCGCTCGACGCCGTGCGCGCACAGCGGGCGATCGGATCGAGATCTCCGTCGCTCGGAGCGGCGACGACCATGCACCATCTGTCGATCGCGTCGCTCAACGAGTTCGCCACGGGAGCCAGCGAAGAAGATCGTGCGCTGATGAAATCGCTCATCGAGCAGAAGGCCGTGATCGCGTCGGGGTTCTCGGAAGGCACCCCGGGGGGCAGCGTCTTCATTCCCACGATGAAGGCGAAGCGGGTGGGCGACGTGTACGTGATCAACGGAAGCAAGAAGCCCTGCAGCCTGTCCGGTTCGATGGATCTGTTGACGGCCAGCGTCGAGGTCGAAGGTGTCGGCGCGAAGGACGGCGAACGCGCAGTTGCCTTGATCCCCGCGTCGCTCGACGGAGTGTCCGTCACGAAGTTCTGGGAGACACCGTTCCTCGAAGGCTCGCAGAGCGACGAGGTCGTTCTCCGCGATGTCGAGGTACCGGCGGATCTGGTGCTGCTCAACAGCGACGACGACCCGGACGGTGTCCACGAGATGACCGGGTACCTGTGGTTCGGGATGTTGATCAGCGCCAACTACCTCGGGGCGGCGACGATGCTGTTGGAGAAGATGCTTGCGCAGGACAAGGGTGACTACGAGGGTTACACCCGAGCCGCGGCGGAGATCGAGAACGGCATCGCGGCGATCGAGAGCGTGGCACGTGCCGTCGACGACGGTGAGCGAGGCCAGGACATCTCCGCGCGACTGCTGTTCTGCCGCATAGCTATTCGGGATGCGCTGGTTCGGGCGAGTTCGACGGCGATGGAATCCCTCGGCGGAATCGGATTCATCACCTCGCCCGACATCGGGTACCTCGCAGCTGCGTTGCAGGCCTACGCGTTTCACCCGCCGTCCAGGCGCTCCATCTCCGAGACCCTCGCGAAGTACCACGGTGGTGACGAGTTCGCGTTCGTCAAGTAGTCCCGGAGTGATCGAGTCGAGGAGGGCCGCGGACGATCAGTCGCGGCCTTCCTCTTCGTCGAGTCGATCCTGGCCTCGGTTGCGGAAGAACTTGAACCCGGGTATCCCGATCACTGCGCGACGGACATCCTTTGTCACGCCGAGCAATTCGTGGATCTCCGGTGCGACGGAATCGAGGGTTGCCAGGATGGGTATGACGGCTTCCATGTGCTCGACGAGCCCGGGGAGTTGGTCGACCATGGCGATGGCCGCATCGACTTCGCTCTCGTCGAGGTGGTCGACGAACTTCTTCGCGAACGGCGCGGAGCGCTGCGCTATCGGGTCGAACAGTTCGACCAGCTGCAGTGCCGTCACCGACGCCTTGGACGCAGAGTCGACCACACCTTCCGCCGAACGGGTGGTCGTCGCGGCCTCGGCGACGACAAGCTCGGCAGCGTCGACGACGGCGTCGATTCGGGCCATCAGTGCCGTCACCTCGTCGAGAAGCGCCTCGATCCGGCCGGGAAGCCCCAGTGCGAAGACGGCAGTGTCCCGGGTCCACCGCACCCCGTACCGCACCACGTCGAGTCCGATCCTCGCAGCGACGAGGCCGCCGGCAGGATCGGGAAGCCGCACGCCTGCGAGCACCAACGCCATGTGTCAAACAATGCCACACCACCTCTGTCCACCAACGCACACCGCGCCCGGCAGTGCGGCGCCGAGCACACCTTCGGCACAACTCTCGCGAGCCGGTTAGCCTTGGCGAGCATGAGAGTTCTCGTGACGGGGGCAAGTGGTTACATCGGTTCGCGTCTGGTCGCCGCGTTGCTCGACGACGGCGACACCGTCGTGGCCGCGTCACGTCGGCCGGACAGCCTCGATCGCTTCGACTGGCGACACGAGGTGGAGACGGTGGCGCTCGATGCAGGCGACACGAGCTCGCTGGCCGACGCGTTCGAGGCTGCCGGAGACATCGATACCGCGTACTACTTGGTGCACGCGATCGGCCAGGAGGACTACCGAGCCCAGGACCTGCGCTCGGCGGGGCAGTTCGCCGAAGCGGCGGCAGCGGCCGGTGTCAGGAGAATCGTCTATCTCGGTGGTTTCGCTCCGGAAGGTGAAGCGCTGTCCGAGCATCTCGGCAGCCGCGCCGACGTCGGCGAAGCACTCGACGTCGACGGCGTGGAGGTGGTGTGGCTCAAGGCCGCCATCGTCCTCGGCGCAGGCTCGACGTCCTACGAAATGCTCCGCTATCTCGCCGACCGACTGCTGGTGCTGCCGCTACCGAGCTGGCTGAATCGGCCTGTGCAGCCCATCGCCGTCGACGACGTACTGTTCTACCTGCTGGCCTCCAGGCAGGAGGTGCCCGCGGGTGCGTACGACATCGGGGGGCCCGACGTCGTGCCCTACCGAGACTTACTGTTCGCGTACGTCGACGCCGCCGGCCTGACGCGGATCGGGGTGTCCGCTCCCGGCGTCCCCACCGGCCTCGCAGGTCGCGTGATCGGCAAGATCATCCCCGTCCCCGACGCTCTGGCCGAGGACCTCGTTCATTCCCTTCACAACACGATGACGGCGACCGAAAGTCGAATCGTCGATCTCGTCGGAGAGAAGGAGGGCGGGCGGACCACGATCGACGAAGCGATGCGCCGCAGCGTTCTCGGCACCGTCGGTGAGCCGCCGGGAGTTCGTGCATCCAAGGATCCGCTCCGGCTCGCGCACACCGACGCGGTCTGGAGTGGCGGCGACGCAATCGGCATCCGCCGCTACGGCGTCGCAGCATCCTCCGACGAGACGTGGAGCTTGCTCGAAGCCCTCGGTGCACGCAAGATGCTCTACTCGTGGCCGGTGGCAGCGGTGGTGCGCACCAACCTCGACGTGGTCGGTGGTGTTTCGGAACGCGCGAGATCGGTGATACGACGCGTGCGCGGGGGATCGAACGACGAACACGGCGGGGACGAGGAGGCTTGATGGCGACGTGGCAGACCACGGTGGTCGACGTGATGAAGTCCGCGCTCGTGGACAAGGTCGACCGTGATCACCGGCAGTCCGATCGCGCTTTCCTTCGCCGACGCATCGTCGTCGGCATCACACTCGTCGTCGGAGCAGTTCTTCTCGGTGTGTCGCTGTCGGTAAGCCCGGGGGACAACGCCTTCTACCCGCTGACGATCGCGCTGGCGGCTACGTGGATCATCGGCGGATTCGTCTCCGGCCCGTTGCACCTCGGGCGAATCACGTTCAACGGCTCGATGCGTCGGCCGATCATCACACCGATTCTCATCGGTCTCGCTGCCGGCGGTGTGTTCGTCGTCGGCGGTCTCGTCGTTCGCCAGATTCCGCCCCTCGCGGACTTCGTCGCCAACGTGTTGGCGCACGCCACGATGGGGTCGTTGGGCCTGATCGTGTTCATCACGCTCCTGAACGGTGTGGCCGAGGAGATCTTCTTTCGTGGCGCACTCTTCGCCGCCATCGGACGCCGCAAGCCGGTTCTGATCTCGACGCTCGTCTACACGGTCGTCACCCTCGCCAGCGGCAACCCGATGCTCGCGTTCGCCGCCATCACCCTGGGGTTCGTCCTGGCGCTCCAGCGCCGCTCCTCCGGCGGCATCCTGGCGCCGATGCTGACTCACGTCGCCTGGTCGACAGTGATGGTGTTCGCTCTACCGCCACTCTTCGTCTGACGGCCACCGTCCGCTCCTGCCTGCGGGGTCGCCTTGCAAGGTCCGGAGTAGTTCGGCTTTGATCTGGGGCCGTCCCGCGCCGACGAGAGTGAACGTAGCCTCCCGCACCAGCCGCTCCGGCGTGCCGTGCCCGACGATTGCTCCCGAACCGGTGGCGGTCACCAGCGCAGCCGCCGCCCGCATCGCCAGTTCCGACGCTTCCGCCCGCGCCGCGAACATGTCGTACGTGCCGGCGAGGGCGTCGTCGAACGCAGCGCGGCGCTGGGAATGAGAGCGACGAAACGATGAGGTATCGGTTCCGATGTCGTCCATCTGAGTGATGGCGCGACGTGCGACACCCATCGCCATGCACCCGTTCAGATACGACCCGTAGATCTGTCCGGACTGAAACTCCTCGTCCGTCACGACGGACACGACCTGAGAATCGTCCACCTCGACGCCGTCGAACAGCAGCCGGACCGTGTTGCTCGCGTCGACGGCGATCAGCGTCAGGCGTTCGACCTCGATACCGGCCGCATCCGTGGCGGGGATGACGAGGTGCACGATGGAATCGTCGAACTCGTCGCGCGCGGACACCTGAAGGATGTCCACTATGCCCCACCCCGTGACGAACGGCGCGTGTCCGTCCAGCACGTAGCCGGTGTCGGTTCGGCGCGCATACAGCTTGGGCGGCCGAGGTATCGCGCCTGCGAAGGCAACACCCGCCTTGATGGATCCATCGATCACGCCGTCGAGATACCGCGTGCGCAACGACGTGTTGCTCGTGTGGGTGAGCGACATGACGACGCCGTTGTGCTGCATCCAGGTGAAGGTGGTTGCCAGGCAACCGGCGCAGAGGGTTTCGACGACGAGCGGCAATTCATCCGGCCCCAGCGGTTCACCGCGGTCGGATGCGAGCCCGTAGAAGCCCTCCGCCGCCAAGATGTCGAAATGGCTGGAGGGGATCTCACCGTCGACGTCGACGGAGTCGGCGGCAGGGAACAGTACCGAATCGGCGAGTTCACGAGCACGTTCCGGCCAGGACGACACGGACACATCCTAGCTCGCTCCCGGTGCGGATTTCCGGTAGTCCAGTCCGCCGAAACCGGGCGTTCTGGGCTACATTGCGCAGGTGAGCGAAAATCTCGACCGGATCGACCGGTTGATCATCGACGAACTCGTCGCAGACGGCCGCGCGACCCTTGCGACTCTGGCCGAGAAGGCAAGCCTGTCGGTGTCGGCGGTGCAATCGCGTGTGCGCCGTCTGGAATCGAGACGAGTCATTCGTGGCTACACCGCACAGGTCGACTCGGAAGCGTTGGGGCGACCGCTGTCTGCGTTCGTTGCGATCACCCCGATCGATCCGGCGCAGCCCGACGATGCGCCTGCCCGCCTCCGGCACATCACCGCGATCGAGTCGTGTCACTCAGTCGCCGGTGAGGAAAGCTACGTCCTGTTGGTGCGAACCTCGTCACCGCGTGCACTCGAACAACTGCTCCAAGACATTCGAGCTACCGCGAACGTTCGTACCCGCAGCACCATCATTCTGCAGACGTTCTACGACCGATGACGCGGTCGGGAGTGCGCAAGATTGTCTCCGCCGTCCTGTCGTACGGGGTGGTCGGACTGGTGATGTGGCTCCTCTACCGGACCGTCGGTAACTCCGGTTCAGTGTCCGACGCCATCGGGTCCATCTCCCTCACCCACGTTCTCGTCGTCTCCGGTCTCGGCCTCGTCTACCTCGCATCGATGTTCAAGCCCATGACCTATACTCTCCCGGGGCTCGACCTGCCGCGTGCCGGGGTAGCACGAACCGCGTCGTCGGCGCTCGCCAACACTGTGCCCGAAGGCGGCACCGTCGCAACCGGATTGACGTTCGCGATGTATCGATCGTGGGGGTTCACGCTCGCCGCGAGCACGACCTCCATTCTCGCCGTGGGGTTGTGGACCAATCTTTCGCGCTACGGAGTCATGGCGATCGCGCTCGTCGTACTCGTCGTGTTCGGCTCGGTGTCCGGGTCGGTGGTGTGGATTGCCGTCGGCGCGTGCGTGGTCGTGACGGCCATCTGCGCATCGATCGGATGCATCCTGAGCAGCGATCGGTTTGCTCGCGCCCTCGGTCGGCTGCTCACACGGATGCGCGGTGCCGTGGCCGAGCGCATCACCAGAATCCAACCTCGGGACATGGAAGAGCAGATCGCCATCTTCCGTGCCGATCTGCTCGCCGAAGTCCGGACGTCCTGGAGGTCACTGACCGCCACGATGGTGTTGACGCAGGTACTCGGCGCGACAGTGCTCGGTGTGTCGGTTCGGATGGCCGGTCTGGGTCACGACGACATCGGGTGGGACAGAATCTTCGTGGCGTTCGGAGCGATGTCGCTCGCAGCGTTCGTTGCCCCGACGCCGGGTGGCCTCGGGGTCGCCGAGGCCGCGTTGATCGCCGTGCTCGGGGTCGGGTTGTCCACCGGTCAGCAGGCGGAACTCGTTGCGGCTGTTCTGGTGTTCCGATTCGCGACGTGGTTCCTGCCCATTCCCATCGGCCTCGTGTCCTACCTCTACTGGCGTCTGACGAAGAACTGGAAGGTCTTCCAGTCGCCCCGTTCTCAGCCGTCGAGTGAGCGCCACACCCGATCCGAGGAGAGCGGAAGGGCATGAAGCCGTGATCCGATGGCGTCCTTGATCGCATTCGCCAGCGCCGGGGCGACCGGGTTGTACGGTGATTCGCTCATCGACTTGGCGCCGAACGGGCCGAGCTGGTCGTAGGTGTCGGCGAAGTACACCTCGGTCGGAGGTATGTCGGCGAACTGCGGGACGTGGTAGCTGCGAATGGAATCGGTGACGACCGTCCCCGCGCCGTCGGTCTGGATCTCCTCGTACAACGCCGAACCGATGCCCTGAGCCACGCCGCCTTCGACCTGGCCACGGCACTGTTGAGGATTCATGACGGTGCCTGCGTCGGCGCTCTGGATCGACTGCAGGATTCGGACGGTGCCGGTGCTCTCCTCGACTGCGACGCGGAAGGCGTGAACGTTGAACGCCAACGATCGGGGGACCCCGCCACTGTCACCCGACGCGGTCAGTGTTCCGCCCGCGTCGGCGAGGACGTCGGGCAGGGACATGAAGCGATCCTCGCAGTGCACACCCTCCGGCCCGAGGATGCATGCCTCCGGCGCGACGCCGAACGCCGACGCGGCAACACCGCGAATGCGCTCGGAGAGGAGCAGGACCGCTGCCAGGAGCGCTTTGCCCGCCACGACGGTCCCGGCCGAACCGAAGGCACCCGTGTCGTATGTCGCGGAATCGGTGTCGGACTGCCGGACAACGATCCGGTCGGGGGACGTGGCGAGTTCCGTCGCGGCGATCTGCGTGTGCACCGTCGTCGTCCCGTTGCCGAACTCTGCTGTGCCGATGCCGATCTCGTAGGTTCCCTCGCGGCCGAGCGATACGGTGACCTCCGCGAAGTGCCCACGCGGCGGGATGGTTGCGATCATCGCGATCGCCATTCCCTCGCCGACCTTCCATCCCGGTGGAGCACCGACACCGTTGCCCTCCCTCAACGCGCGCTCTGCCAGGTCGAGACACTGGTCGAGGCCGTAGCTGCCGAACATCAGATCGTCTCCCTCGACGTGCGCGGCCACGAGGGGATCACCCGGCACCACGACATTGCGGCGTCGGAACTCGAAGGGATCGATGTCCAGGTCGCGTGCCAGATCGTCGATGGCGGACTCGACCGCGAAGATCACCTGTCCCAGCCCGTACCCGCGGAACGCGCCGGACGGAATGTTGTTGGTGTAGACGGACTTCGCGTCGACCCGCTTGTTGGCGCATCGGTAGACGGCGACCGATTCTCCGCACCCGTGGAACATGACGCCGGGGGAGTGGTTTCCATACGCCCCTGCGTCGGTCACCACATCCACCGCCAGCGCGGTCAGGACGCCGTCGGCGGTGCCCGCCACCGTGACGTCGACCTGGAACGGGTGACGGCACGGTGAGACGGTGAACTCGTCGCCACGGGTGAACTCGAACTGGACGGGCGAGCCCGTTCTCAACACTGCGAGCGCAACGATGTCCTCGGTCAGCAACTCCTGCTTCCCTCCGAACCCACCGCCGACGCGGGCGGTGAACACCCGGACGCGGTCGGGGCGAAGACCGAAGATCTCGCAGATCTCGTTGCGCACCAGAAACGGAACCTGAGTGCTCGTCCGCAGCGTCAGGCGTCCGGAGTCGTCCATCCATCCGATCGTGCCGTGCGTCTCGAGATGCACGTGCTGGATTCGCTGTGTGGTGAATCGGCCGGTGACGACGGCATCGGCATCGGCGACGGCCGCGTCCACATCGCCGGTGCCACCGTGCAATTCGGCAACGAGATTGCGCGACGGGTCCGCGATCCGCGACTCCTGGCCCTTGTCCGCATGTACGAGCGGCGCCCCGGGAAGCGACGCCGCTGCGGGATCGAACACCGCAGGCAGTACCTCGTACTCCACCACGAGCGCTCGGCATCCCGCTTCGGCATCGGCCAGGGTCTCTCCGACGACCACCGCGACGCGTTGCCCCTTGAAGCGCATCACCGTGTCGATCACGCGAGTGTCGTCCGGGTCGTCCGTCCGTTGTTCGTGGCGGGCGGTGGAGAACAGCCGGTCCGGGCTGTCCGCGGAGGTGAGGACCAGTCTGACTCCGGGTAGTGCCTCGGCGACCGACGTGTCGATCGACACCACTCTCGCGTGTGGATGCGGACTGCCCAGAACACTGGCGTGCAGGAGCCCGGCCGGCGTGATGTCCAGTGTGTAGTCCTCGGTTCCCGTGACGATTCGCGTTGCCGCAGGAGCAGACAGCGACCGACCCGACGACGGACCGTCGGTGACCTTCTCGGTGTTCACCACGCCGTGCACCGCGTCGGCGATACTGCGATACCCGGTGCAGCGGCACAGGTTGCCCTTCAGCTTCTGCGCAAGATCGTCGCGGGGCAGATCCGTTTCATCGTCGAGCGTCGACGCAGTGACCACCATCCCCGCAGTGCAGAAACCGCACTGGAAGCCTCCCGCCTCGACGAATCGTCGCTGGACAGGATGCAGGTCCTCGGGCGTGCCCAGCCCCGCGACCGTGGTCACTTGCCGATCGACGGCACGAAACGCCGGAAAGATGCAGGAATGTACCGGCTCTCCGTCGACGAGAACCGAACAGGCGCCGCAGTCTCCGGCGTCGCACCCCTTCTTGACCTCGAAATGCGCGTGATCACGCAGCAGAGTGCGCAGGCATTGCCCTGGGCGAGGGGAACATTCGGTGGGTGTGCCGTTGATGCCGACTAGCACGTCAGTTCCTCCAGAATCTCCGCAGCCGAGCCGATGGTGATGTGTCGGCGCCAATCCGGCGCTCCGTGGGGGTCGTCGTACCATGCAGTGTCGGGAATACTCCCGGCGAGCGCTCCTCTCAGCTCGTCCTGGCTCGGCAGCCCAGGAAAGCGGAGTACGTACGGGCGCCTCGTCGCGGCCGTCACGCTGACGACGAACTGTTCGTCGGTATCGCGACGCCCGACGACCACCGTCGCGGAACGTCCGAGCGGAGAGAGAGCAATCTTCCGGAACGCGGTTGTCGCGGAGAGTGCCTCGGAGGTGAAGCGAACGCTGCGCAGCATGTCGCCCACCCGCAGGGCGTTCTCGTGCGGCCCGGTCACCAAGTCGACCACCGGGACGGTGTACTCGGAACCGTCGTCGGCCCAGACCGTCGCGACGCCGTCCATAGCCGTCGCGAGTGAGATCATCGCACCCGCGGGTAGAGAGAGACAGATGTTGCCGCCGACGGTGGCGACCTTCCAGATCTTGAACGACGCGAGCAATGCTGTCGCACACTGCTCGAACAACACCGTCGCCGGCCAGTCCCGTTCGAAGGTCGCCGTCGCCAGTGTCTCGATCGTGCAGGTCGCCGCGACGGTCAATCCAGCGTCGTCCACCACGAGCGGCGGCCAACCAAGACCGGTGATGTCGACCAGACGCGTCAGATGGTCCTGTTTCTCCGACATCAACCAGGTTCCACCGGCGATGACCGCACTGTCGTCGCGGCCGGGAGGAACATCGGACCGCATGCGCGGAATCACCACGTCGGCAATCGTTCCCAGGTCCATCCGTCACCGCCTTCGTGTGCCGCAGGAGCGGAGCCTGCGGAGTGACCATTGTGCTCCGCAGGAGCGGAGCCTGCGGAGTGACAATGTGCGAACTCTAGTGAACATCTGTTACGGCGGCGGCGTACTGATGCGATACGACCGAAACGCGACCGAAACACTCCGCGGTTATTGTCCGTTCCTACAAAGCCGGGGAACATCGGAGGTGAACATGCAGGTCAAAGACCTGCTCGCGGTTCCGGAATTTGGCATCCGCATGCTGACCACGGACACGGAGGCGTACGAGCGAACCGTCAAGTGGACGTTCACGACCGATCTACCGGATCCGTCTCGCTACATCGCGGGCGGCGAGTTGGTCATCACCGGACTCGTGTGGCGCCGAGCGCCCGAGGATTCGGACGCGTTCGTTCGGGCAGTGTTCGGCTCGGGCGCTGTGGCATTGGCAGCCGGTGAGGGGTTGCTCGGTCACGTTCCGGTCGATCTCGTCGACGCGTGCGAGCGGCACGGACTGCCCCTGCTCGCCGTACCGGCGTCGGTGTCGTTCGGCGATCTGACGGAGTTTCTCGTCGACCGGGTGTCGGGCGACAGGATCGCCGCGTTGAACACCTCGCTCATGCGACAACGACAGCTCCTGACGGCTGTCGCCGACGGCCGTGCCCTCGACGAGCTGGCCGTCCACACCACACGCGAGACCGGGATGCAGTGCTCGATCTTCACCGCGACCGGGCGTCGACTCGTCGTCGAAGCGACCCCCTTCTCCGACGAGGACGTCGATGCGCTGACCCGCTGCGCCCTGTCCGCCGACAGCCTGCCCGCGACGGTCACCCTCGCAGGAGGCCGCGTCCACAGCATCTTCGGTGTCGGTGCGGCGCTGTCCACCAGAGCGATGCGCTGGTTCCTTGCCGTCTCCGGTGACTACCGGACCTTCGGTCCGGCGATCTCCGACGCCTTCGGTCAGCTCGCTTCGATCGCTGCTCTCGACCGCGCTCGCAGGGAGGAAGGCCGCCTCGTGCGACGCGAAATCGCCGACCAGGCCGTGCGATTGCTGGAAGAGGACTGGTCGACATCGGAGACGCTCGTACGGCTTCGCCAAGCCGGCGTCGATCCCGAACAACCACTCGTCGTGATCAGTGCGGTCTTCGTCGGTCGAGGTGACATGCACGAACTGCTCAGGACCGTTCTGTCGGACACTCTGACGTCCTTCGGCGGTGGATGCGTCGGTGGCGGAAGCCGCGGCGACATCGTGGGGATCGTGACAACCAAAGCCGTCGACATCGTGCCCGTTCTCCGGACGAGATTGCGCAGGCTGGCCGCCGGGATCGGGAGGAGCAGGCTCGTCGTCGGCGTCAGCTCCGAGGTGACGGGCTCGGCACTGGAAGGTGCGGTTCAATCCGCTCGTCACGCGTCCGACGTGGCAAGGGCGAGCGAGAAACAGGTCGCTGTCGTCGCCGCGGGCGATCTGGACTCGGCGGTCTCGCTGGTGTCGATTCTTCCCGACCGTGTCCGACGCGACTATGCCGAGCGTGTCCTCGGTCCGGTGCTTCGGTACGACGGCGACTCCGGACTACTCGACACCCTGCGTGAGTTCCTGGCCCAGGGCGGTTCGTGGAACAGGACAGCCGACGTGCTTCACGTCCATCTCAACACGGTCCGCTACCGGATCAAACGCGTCGAAGAACTGCTCGGCCGCGATATGGCGTCCACTGCGGACCGCGTCGACGTCTACCTGGCTCTGCAATCGGTGGCGCAGCCGCACACCTAGAATCGGGCTCATGGCTTTCACGGGGATCCCTTTCGCCGCTCTCGACTTCTACGAGGACCTGGAAGCGGACAACAGCAAAGTGTGGTGGAACGCCCACAAGGACGTCTACCAACACTCGGTGAAGGAACCGATGACGGCGCTTCTCGCCGAACTCGAGTCCGAGTTCGGTCCCGCGAAGATGTTCCGGCCGTACCGCGACGTCCGATTCTCGAAGGACAAGACCCCCTACAAAGCGCACCAGGGTGCGTTCGTCGCGCGGGGCTCGGCCCTGGGGTACTACGTTCAGATCGACCCGGCCGGACTTTTCGTCGCGGGCGGCTTTTATCACGCGGACGCCGACGGAATCGCCCGGTTCCGGGACGCCGTCGACACCGAGGTGCGCGGGACCGAGCTCGAGAACATCGTTGCGGCGATGCAGAAAGCAGGCTTCGAGATCGGCGGCGACCAGCTCAAGACCAAACCGCGAGGTTACGACGCCGACCACCCGCGGATCGAACTGCTCCGCCACAAGACCCTGACCGTCAGCAGGCATTTCGGTTCGCCTGCCTGGCTCGAAACACCGAAAGCCGCTGCACGGGTCCGTGAATCGTGGCGGAAGATGGCCCCTCTCGTCGAGTGGGCCGAGCAGGTTCTGCAGTAGGTACCGGTGCTCAGCCGACCACCGAGTAGGTGCGCCATGCACTGCCGGCGTCCGGGGCATCCTCGCGCTCGACCGTCGCCTGGATCAAACCATAGGGTCGATCGTCGGCGTTGAATACCTCGTTGTCGTTGGGGACACCGAAACGTGCTGTGTCGTAGAGGAAATGATGCTTGTTGGGTGCCGACATCCGAATCTCTGCGATGAACGGATACTTCTGCAGTACCGCCTCACCCATCGCGTACAACGTCTGCTGCAGTGCAAGTGACTGCAGATTGGCGAACCGCTCGATCATCGCGGCCTTCACGCCTGCGTGGACTCCGTCCCAGTCCACGTCGGTGCGAGTGTAGCGCCACTGCGCAGTGAGAGACGTCGCCATCACCCGGTCATGGGTCGGTTCGAGCACGGTCAGCTCGTCCTCGAGGAAGCCCGCGAACTCCGACCCGGTAGACTTGAGGATGATCAGTTCCTTGAAACCGCTGACGACCCACGTCTTCTGGTACTCGCCCTTGCCTTCGACGGTCACCGCGGACGTGCGGATCTCCTCGCCCTTGCGCGTCCACGTGTGGTCGTGCTCGGCTCCGTCGACGACAACACGCTGCCAGGCGTACTCCTCGAGCTCGATGCGGGCGCCCTCGACGGGCTCGACATCGTCGACGTAATGCCGGGCAAGGTCGAGCCCGTAGCTCTCGATGTGCAACAGGCCCTTGGACTTGGCGTACGTGTATGCCGTCTGCTTCTGCGTATCCGTCGGTAGAACATTCGATTGATCGCCGACGAGGTGGGCGGGTGAGAAGTCGCCGCGCAGCGCGCTCGAGACGTTGATGTCGTGGATCTCGTGTCGCGGAGAATCACGGTAGATCCGTACGACTCGGTTCTCGGCTTTGCCGTACTGGTTTGCCCCGAGGACGATCTTGCCGTTCAGGTCGGTCATCTCAGCTCCCGCGATAGGTGGAATAGGCGAACGGGGACAACAACAATGGAACGTGGTAGTGCGCATCCGGGTCGGTCACAGCGAACGAGATGGACACTTCCGGATAGAACGTCGCCGTGCCGTGGACGTCGAAGTAGCTGCCGGTGTCGAAGGACAGGCGGTACGTACCGGTAGCGACCGGACCGGGTACCAGTTCCGGCACCCGTCCGTCGGCGTCGGTGGCCGCCGTCGCGATCTGTCCGTCCACCGGATGGAACAGCGCGACCCGTATCCCCACCGCGGGAGCCCCGGCGACCGCGTCGAGAACGTGCGTGCTGATCCCGCTCACTGCTGCGGCCCCAACACCCGGTTCAGTCGAATTCTGTTGATCTTGGCCAGTTCCACGCGCAGCACCCGTCGCTCGGTCTCGGGGTCGTTCCCCAATCTCTCTTCGAGGATAGCGAGCAACTCCGTCGCCGACCGTCCGGTGGCGCACACCAGGTATACGTGCCCGAACTGTGCTTCGTACTTGCGATTGGCCTCGGCGAGCTCGGCCAGCACATCCGATCCTGCACTCTGGACAGCCGCCTGCTCGCGCTGGGAGGAGCTGTTGTCCGCCCGCCCGCCGATCCGGGGGTGGCCGTCGAGCGCCTGGTCGATCTCCGCTTCCGGGAGTTCGGCGAGCACTCGATCTGCCCGGTCCAGCAGTTGATCTCGGGACGAGAACGGCCGAGACCCGGCGACCCGTCGAGCCCAGATCGACGACGAGCAACACTCGAACAGAGCATGCATCGCCTGCCGGTCCGACAGTTCGTTGAACCCGTCCAGGCCTATCCATTCGTGTAACAACGCATCTCGCTATCTGTGCTCGGTCAGCCGACCGAAGCGGGCGGCGGCGATGGGGTTGGCGTCGGCGACGAGGTCGTCGAAGCGATAGTTCGCGATCTTGGCGATCTCGATCATCGCAAACGATCGCTCGGCCGCGGCTGCATTCTCCATGCGCGACCACCCATTGGCGAGAACTCTGTCGTAGCGTTCGGTCTCCCTGGCACAGATCACGAGCGGAAATCCGAAGTGCTGCCGGTACTCCGCCGCGAGTTGGACGATGCTGTCGTGCTCGTCTTCCTCCAGATTGGACAGGCCGACGTGATCTGCGGCGTGCAGTGTTCCCGTCGCATCCTCACTGCCGAGGTCGGGGTAACTGTTGATCAGCTCCACCTGCTCCTCCGTCGTCCCGGCCAGCAGAGATTCCTGGAACGCCTCCCGCAGGCTGTGCGCGTCGGCGAACGGTGCCTGCTGGTACGCACGCTCGACCACCCATGGTGTGCCCTGAACCAGACCGCCGAACGTCGAGGCGAATTCGTCGGGAGTCATTGCGTTGACCTTGTCCAGGGTGATTCCCTTACCCGGTCCACCTGCCACGGCCTGGCCGCGACCACCGAGATGGAAGAACAACACGTTCAACACGATCGCCGTGACGGCTCCGAGGACGATACCGCTGCCGAAGAGCATCTCGAGCCATGCAGGCACGCCCTGGGACACCGTCGGTTGGATCGTCACCAGCATCGCGAGGCCCAGGCTGGTTGCCACGATGATCAAATTGCGGTGGTCGGTGAAATCGACCTTGGACAGCGTCTGGATTCCCACCACGGCAACCGTCGCGAACAGAGCCAGCGCCGCACCGCCGAGCACGGGCGGCGGAATCGACGCAACGACCGCGGCGGTTTTCGGCAGTAGCCCCAGCAGGATCATGATTGCGCCCGCCGCTGCCACGACCCACCGGCTCCGAACTCCGGTGAGACGCACCAGCCCGACGTTCTCCGAGAATGCGGTGTAGGGGAACGAGTTGAACGTCCCGCCGATCACCGTCGCCACGCCGTCCGCGCGCAGGGTTGCCGCTATGTCGTCCTTCTTGATCCGCTTCCCGACGATTTCGCCGGTGGCATAGACACTTCCGGTGGTTTCGACGGCAATGATCAGCATGACGACGATCATCGAGATGATCGCGATGACGCTGAACTTCGGCGCGCCGAACAGGAACGGCTGCGTGAAGCCCAC
Organism: Rhodococcus sp. 14-2470-1a; assembly: GCF_002259425.1. Lineage (NCBI taxonomy): Bacteria > Bacillati > Actinomycetota > Actinomycetes > Mycobacteriales > Nocardiaceae > Rhodococcus > Rhodococcus sp. 14-2470-1a. The sequence goes on along the minus strand of NZ_NPFZ01000001.1, from coordinate 166,412 downwards.
CCACGATGCTTCACCGGTGCCGTCGAAGCTCATGTCTCCCAGAACGAATGCGACGGCGCTCCCGATCACCAAACCGAGCAACACCGCGATGGTCGCCATGAATCCTTTGAAGAAGCGCTGAATCAGCACGATGATCAGCAGGGTGCCGATGGCGTACGCCATCCACCGTCCGTTCGTCGGATCCTGCTCGTGCGTAGCGGGATTGGTCACCGCATCGTTGACGGCGACGGGGAGCAGTGCGACGCCGATGATCGTGATCACCGTCCCGGTCACGACGGGCGGAAAGAACCTCAGAAGCTTGCTGAAATACGGTGCCATGAAGAACGTGACGAGGCCCGCGACGATGACGGCTCCGTAGACGTACAGCAACCCCTCGGTGCCGCCGCCGTTCGCCATCGCGATCGCGATCACCGGTGACACTCCGGCAAACGTCACGCCCTGCAGAAGCGGGAGGCGAACGCCGATCTTCCAGAACCCCACGGACTGAATGATCGACGCGATCCCGCACGTGAACAGGTCGGCATTGATCAGGTGGATCAACTGTTCGTTGGTCAGTCCGATCGCGCTGCCGATGATGATCGGCACCAGTACGGCGCCCGCGTAGAACGCGACGACATGTTGAAAGCCGTACGCAGCGAGTTTGGGGACGGGCAACACTTCGTCGACAGGATGAACACGGCGACGCTTGATCGGGAGAACGGACATGTGGACACCTCGCGGTAGCGAACAGGAATCGAAGTCCTGCCACGCTGCAGGAGAAGTGGTAACAGAATCCGCCATCGCGGGAGATGCCGCGAGTCGAGCGGGCACAATAATGATCGGCTGTCCGGCCGTAGTCGTTGTGCGAATGTCCAAACGGAGGGTGCGCAGTGGTTCCAGATGCAGTGGTTCCAGATGCAGTGGGAGTGCTGCTGGCCGCTGGTGCCGGACGCCGATACGGCTCACCCAAGGTCCTCGCCCACGACGGTGACTGGCTGGCAGCGGCCGTCCAGGCATTGGTGGACGGAGGCTGCGCCGAGGTCGTGGTCGTCCTCGGTGCCGCCGACACCGACGTTCCCGCCCCCGCTCGCGCCGTGTATGCACCCGACTGGCAGGAAGGGATGAGCGCATCGCTGAAGGCCGGGCTCGCCGCGGCAGGTGACGCAGCCTTCGCCGTCGTCCACGTGGTGGACACTCCCGACGTCGGCGCGGAGGTGGTGCGCGCCGTCCTGGCAGCGGCAGACGCCACCGGGCTCGCACGGGCAGTGTTCGACGGTTCCCCCGGTCACCCGGTGGTGTTCGGACGCGAGCACTGGGCCGCAGTCGCCGCCGGCGCAACGGGGGACAAGGGAGCCCGAGAATTTCTCCGCAACCGCGACGACGTCATCGCCGTCGAGTGCTCGCGCTGGGCAACCGGTGTGGATCACGACTATCGATGACTTCGTACCGGGTTGTCAACGAGAACACGAGGTCCGCGTGTGGACGCCGGGACGACTGAAGGAAGTCGCTTCTCAGGGGTTTCGCTGCTGATACACGTCAGGAATCCCGTCCTGGTCGTCATCTCGCGTCTCGTCCTCGTGAATCTTTCGGTACACCGTGTTGCGCGCTCGAAGGAGGGCCGAGGCCAGCAGGGCCGCCATGATCGATCCTGCGAGCACACCGATCTTGACGTGGTCGTCGCGTTCGGTGCCTGGTCCGAAGGCGAGGTCGCCGATCAGCAGCGACACGGTGAATCCGATGCCGGCAAGTATGGAAATTCCCACGACGTCCACCCATCTGACGGTGCTGTCCAGCGATGCGCGAGTGAATTTCGAGAGCAGGAAGGTGACACCGAAAATCCCGACGGTTTTGCCGATCACCAGGCCCGCAATGATTCCGAGTGCCACGGGGTCGGTGATCGCGCTGGTCAGTCCGCTGAAGCCACCGACAGTCACGCCTGCCGCGCAGAATGCGAACACAGGAACAGCGACGCCGGCGGAGATGGGGCGAATGCGATGTTCGAAGTGCTCGGCGAGTCCGGGGCCGGCATCGGGTCCGCCCGCCGCTCGGCTTCGAATCACGGGGACTGCAAACCCCAGTAGTACTCCTGCGACGGTGGCGTGGATACCCGATTCGTGTACCAACACCCACGTGACGACTGCGAGCGGGATGAGGATCCACCACGATCGTATTCGTTTCTGAACGGCGATCGTGAACAGACCGAGAGGGATCACAGCGAGGGCGAGTGCTACGAAGTTCACCTCGTCCGTGTAGAAGATCGCGATGACGGTGATCGCGAGTAAGTCGTCGACAACGGCGAGAGTAAGAAGGAACGTCCTCAGTGCAGTGGGTAGATGGGTCCCGATCACGGCGAGAATGGCCACAGCAAACGCGATGTCGGTCGCTGTGGGAATGGCCCATCCCTGCAGCGCGCCGTCACCGGTGTTGCGGTTGACGAGCACGAAAATCAGTGCGGGAACTATCATTCCGCCGACCGCGGCCGCGATGGGAAGCGCTGCGCGCTTCGGATCGCGGAGGTCGCCCGCGACGAACTCGCGTTTGAGTTCGAGGCCGACGACGAAGAAGAAGATCGCCAGCAGTCCGTCGGCTGCCCACGTCGAGACGGTGAGATTCAGATGAACCGAGGACGGCCCGATCGTGAAGTTCATCAAGGTTCGGTAACTGTCGGACAACGGCGAGTTCGCCCAGACGAGTGCCGCGACGGCAGCGACGAGTAGTAGAACTCCGCCTACCGTTTCTTTGCGGAGTACTGCGGCGATACGACTGGCTTCGGACCACGAACCGCGGGAGAACAGTGTTCGCGGTGTCGGAGATGTCGGCATGATGGCCTTTCGCAACGTCATCACCCACAGCAGTGGGGCAACGACTTTCGGGCATGGTCAATTCATGCCGACCAGACTTCCCGGCGCACCGAGGGACAACTCTAGCGGGGTTGGTTGCAGACGTGTAATCGAGCGATTCTCGATCTGTTCAGCATCCCAGCGCCGAAGCCAGTTCGACGATCGACGAAACGCTATGAGTCCAGTCCGACTCCGCCGTCAGATCCGTCGACTGAGAAGGTCCGTGCTCGGTGGGGCGGGCGATGAAGGCGGTCTGGAATCCGCATGCACGCGCCGCGTCGAGGTCACTGTTGTGCGCGGCGACCATCATGCAGTGCTCCGGTGGGACACCGAGGAGGTCGGCTGTGCGGAGGTATGCCTCGGGGCTCGGCTTGTAGGCGCGCACCGGCTCGGCGCCGAGAATCGCGTCCCACGGCAATCCGGCGTTCTTCGCCATGTCCAACAGCAGCGAGATGTTGCCGTTGGAGAGGGGAGCGATGACGAACTGCGACTTCAACCGCTCGAGTCCGGAGACCGAGTCCGGCCACGGTGTCAGTCGATGCCATGCGCTGTTCAACTCCGCAACGGCCTCGGCGGGCAAACGCACGCCGAACTCGTCGAGCACCGTCCGCAGGCTTTCGAGGTGAAGCACGTCGAGACGGACGAACTCCCGTGCACCGGATCGGACGTCCTCCATCGATGGTTGATAGAGACTGCGCCAACGGTCGGCGAACGCGTACGAATCGACGTCGCCAGGCAGTGCGTCGGCGCAGTGCGCGGCAACGCTGGTTCTCCAATCGACGACCGTGCCGAAGACGTCGAAGAGAAGTACTTTCGCCGTCACCGATCGCGCCGCCTGGAGCGATCGCCACCGAACAGCAGGGCACCGGTCAGAGGAATGAGTAGGAAGAACAACCAGCTGTTGGACACCGGCACCACGAAGAACAGGATCAGCGCGACTATCGGTGCGGCTGCCAGGGTGGCTTTGCGCCAGTCCCAGCCATCCACCACCGCCGGGGCTGCCGGTTCTACGGTGGGTTCCGCTGACTTCGAGATATCCAGTGGCCGAGACGCCGTCGGTGCCAGCGAGGGGGTGGGGAGATCGGTGAAAACAGAATCCAACTCGCCACGCGTTGTCGCTGCCGTCACCACTGCGCTGCGCTCGTCGAACTCGGGGAGAGTGAGGCGCCCGTCGCTCAGGTGCTGACTCAGATTGGAGAGCGCCTGCTCGCGTTCGGCGGTACCAATGCGAACGTCCGGGTTGTCGGCCATGACAGACAGACTAACCCGGACGTCGCTTTCTTTCGTACTACTTCAGTTCTGCGAGGACGGTGCCCTGGGTGATGGCCGATCCTGGTTGGACGGCGAGCCCGGTGACGACGCCTGCTTTGTGGGCGTTGACGGGGTTTTCCATTTTCATGGCTTCGAGGACGGCGATGAGGTCGCCTTCGGCGACTTCCTGGCCTTCTTCGACGGCGACCTTGACGACGGTGCCTTGCATGGGTGCGGTGACAGCGTCACCGGATGCAGCTCCGGCTCCTGCTCCGCCGCGCTTGCGGGCCTTGGGCTTCCGACGGATCGCGCCGTCACCGGCGTTGCCACCGCCACCGAGGGAGAATTGGCCGGGCAGGGACACCTCGACGCGTCGGCCACCGACCTCGACGACGACAGCCTGACGCGGCAGAACCTCGTCCTCGTCCAACGTTTCGCCGGCGGTGAACGGGGGAACCTGGTTGTCCCATTCGGTTTCGATCCAGCGGGTGTGGACGTCGAAGGATTCCCCGTTACCGATGAACGCGGGATCGGAGACCACGGCAGCGTGGAACGGGATGACCGTGGCGAGGCCTTCGACCTTGAATTCGGCCAACGCGCGACGGGAGCGTGCGAGGGCTTCCTCGCGGGTGGCGCCGGTGACGATCAGCTTGGCGAGCATGGAGTCGAACTGGCCACCGATGACGGAGCCGGATTCGACACCGGAATCGACGCGCACACCGGGGCCGGACGGCGCGACGAACGTGGTGACCGGGCCGGGGGCGGGCAGGAAGCCGCGGCCTGCGTCTTCACCGTTGATGCGGAATTCGAAGGAGTGTCCGCGCGGGGTGGGGTCCTCGGTGATGGACAGTTCTTCGCCGTTGGCGATGCGGAACTGCTGCAGCACCAGGTCGATGCCGGAGGTTTCTTCGGTGACCGGGTGTTCGACCTGCAGGCGGGTGTTGACCTCGAGGAAGGAGACCAGGCCGTCCTGTCCGACGAGGTACTCCACGGTCCCGGCGCCGTAGTAGCCGGCCTCTTTGCAGATGGCCTTGGCGGAGGAATGGATCTCGGCGCGCTGGGCGTCGGTGAGGAACGGTGCGGGTGCTTCCTCGACGAGCTTCTGGAAGCGGCGCTGCAGGGAGCAGTCGCGGGTGCCTGCGACGACGACGTTGCCGTGCTGGTCGGCGATGACCTGTGCTTCGACGTGGCGGGGCTTGTCGAGGTAGCGCTCGACGAAGCATTCACCGCGACCGAACGCTGCGACGGCTTCGCGGGTGGCGGAGTCGAACAGCTCGGGGATCTCTTCGCGGGTGCGGGCGACCTTCATACCGCGGCCGCCTCCGCCGAAGGCGGCTTTGATGGCGATGGGGAGGCCGTGTTCGTCGGCGAAGGCGAGGATTTCGTCGGCGTCCTTCACCGGTTCCGCGGTGCCGGGAACGGAGGGTGCTTTGGCGCGGGCGGCGATGTGGCGGGCGGTGACTTTGTCGCCGAGGTCTCGGATGGATTGGGGGGAGGGTCCGATCCAGATCAGGCCTGCGTCGATGACGGCCTGGGCGAAGTCGGCGTTTTCGGAGAGGAAGCCGTAGCCGGGGTGGATGGCGTCGGCACCGGACTTGGCTGCGGCGCCCAAGAGTTTGTCGATGACCAAATACGATTCCGCCGAGGTCTGGCCGCCGAGGGCGAAGGCTTCGTCGGCGAGGCGGACGTGGGGTGCGTCGGCGTCGGGTTCTGCGTAGACCGCGACACTTCTCAGGCCTGCATCTGCTGCTGCTCTGATCACCCGAACTGCAATCTCGCCGCGGTTGGCGACGAGAACTTTGGTGATATGCGCACTGGCATGGCTGGGCACTGAGCCTCCTGTGGTGTCGAGTGTTCCGTGCTGGCCGTTTCGTGCCGCACTGGTACGAGCGTCTCTTCGGAGTTTAAGCACAGGCCCGAACACAACCGAAACTGGATGGTGATTATGGGGAACCTCCCCAAAAATCGAGTCACTACCTACTGATTGGTAGCAATCGGGCCGGTACCGGACGCGTCCAGGCTGTACGAGCGCCCTGCTCGACCGAGGAGTGCGTAACTGCCGGTGTCGACCACCTCGTCGACGATCCGGCGAAGTGCGCCGACGTACTGATGGACGTTCGACGTCGCCTCCTCGGTGTTGGGGTAGCGCGCCGAGATGTTGATCCCGCGCGGTGTCCGGTTGATCCAGATGTAGACATCGTGGTCGTACTGCCTGCTGCGTAGCGCGCGTGCATTCCAGTCGTGCCAGTTCTCGGCCATGGGGGCGAAGCGCACGTCCATGAAGGAGACGACGAAACGCGGTTTCGCCGACGTGTCCAAAGCCCGGAAGACTCGATCGAGGGGAACCCGGGCAACAGGTTTGGTCGCCGTGACCTGTTCGGTTGCCTGAGCCACGATGGAACCGAACGACTCCGCGTCGGCGATGTCGAACGACAACGGGCACAGTCCGACGAACCATCCGAGAGAGGACACCCAGTGCGGCTGGTCGCGGGTGTGGACCGGAGTGATGGTGCGAAACCGAGTGTCGCCGGAGAGTTCTGCGCCCGCGACAGCCAAAGCGGCGAGCAGGCCGGAGAACAGGCTGTTTCCGGTCTTCCGACACGCCACCGAGAAGGCGTCGGCTCGCTCCGCGTCGAGGATCCACGCCGACAGGCCGCTCTGCGGAGCGTGCATCCCGCCCGGTCGACCGATGTCCAGCGGGAACGCAGGCAGCTCACCGTTGCCCTCGTCCAAGAAGTGCTTCCACGCCAGAACGGCATCGTGCGTGTTCTCCAGTTCCTCGTGCACACGTCTCTCGGACACACCGAAGTCGAGGTACGAACCTGCCTCGAACAACCCGGCAGGCACCTGATCCTTGGCCTCCGCATACAGCGCCGAGATCTCGTGAGCGACGAGAACGGTGGACAGTCCGTCGATGATCGAGTGGTCCGCGGCGAAGAAGACAGTGACGCGATTCGGGGCTTCCTCGGCCAGCGGCTCGAGCGTCACGAACGCGTAGGCGGGCCACGCCAGTGGTGACGTGAACTCGTCGAACAGGTATTGAAGGTGCTCGTAGACCTCACCGGACTGAACGCAGCGTTCCTGCTCCACCTGCCAGATGTCGATGGCACCCTCGGCTGCGGTGACACGAGACAGTGCGCCGGAGTTCTCGTCGATCGACGCGTGCGAGCGCATCGACTCGTGACGGTCGATCCACGCGAGGACGGCGCGCCGGAACGCAGGCTTGTCCAGCGGGGCGTCGATCTCGAACGCTGCGCCTAGCCAGCTCTCCCGCCCTCGCCTCGGGCTGGCGAGGCTGGAGCGTAGATGCGCCTCGTGGACGTACGACGTGGGTCGGCTGTCCGGCTGCCACCCGGCCAGAACCGGAGTGGTGGCGTGCGGCCCGACGCTGGGAATCCACTCGGTGATGGTTCCAGCGGGGATGGCGTAGTCAGCCAGCTCGGTGAACTCCATGCGGCACTGACCATCTTTCCCGGTGACTTGAACAGACAACTACTGCAGCCGAGTGTACCGAGCCCGAAGTGTATCGATCAAGACGACCGGTCACCTCAGGTGTCGTTTGATGCGCGCCAGCATCGCGGACATGCCGCGCAGCCGGAGCGGGCTCACCGCGTCACCCAACCCGAGCGCCAGATAGAAGTCGTCCGGCACGTCCAGAATGTCCTGCGCACTGTGACCGTCGAGGCCCTGGTGAAGGATCGACGCGAACCCGCGCGTCGTCGGTGCCTCCGGCGGCGCGCTGAAGTGCAGCTGCACATGGTCTCGGTCGTCGGCGTCCACGGAGAGAAACAGTGGGGACTGGCACTCCGGAACGGGCTCCATCGCTGCCTGCTCGAGGTGAGCAGGCAGCTCGGGAAGCTCACGGCTGAACTCGAGCAGTAACTGAAGCTTGTCCTGGCCCCCGACCGCCGCGAAATCCTCGACGATCTCGGCCAGGGTGTCAGGCATGCCCTGAGAATCGGCCACGGCGCTACTTCTTCGCCGGTGCGTCGCCGGGCTCCTCGCCACGGGCGATCGGAACACGAACCGCGTTGCCCCACTCGGTCCACGAGCCGTCGTAGTTGCGGACCGATTCGTGCCCGAGCAGATGCGTCAGAACGAACCAGGTGTGGCTCGACCGCTCACCGATACGGCAGTACGCGATGACCTCGTCGTTCGCGACGACGTCTCCGTAGATCTCGTCCAGTTCCGCGCGTGAGCGGAAACGGCCGTCCGCTGCCGCTGCCTTGGCCCACGGAATGCTCGTGGCGGTCGGGATGTGCCCGCCGCGCAATGCGCCCTCCTCCGGGTAGTCCGGCATGTGAGTGCGTTCGCCGGTGTACTCGGCAGGTGAACGAACGTCCACCAGCGGAACGGAACCGAGGGCCGACAGAACATCCGACGCATACGCCCGGATAGGGGCGTCGTTGCGTTCGACGACCGGGTAATCCGTGGCCGGGTACTCGGGAACGTCGAGCGTCGTCTCACGGATCTCCGCCAGCCACGCGTCGCGTCCACCGTCGAGCAGACGCACATCTTCGTGTCCGAAGAGCGTGAACACCCAGAGCGCGTACGCAGCCCACCAGTTGCTCTTGTCTCCGTAGATCACGATGGTGTCGTCGCGGGAGATGCCCTTCCGGCGCATCAACGCCGCGAACTGCTCGCCGTCGATGTAGTCGCGCGTCACGGGATCGTTCAGGTCCAGGTGCCAGTCGATCTTGACGGCGCCGGGAATGTGCCCCACGTCGTACAGCAACACATCCTCGTCGGACTCGACGACCTTGAGGCCGGGAGTTCCGAGATGTGCGGACAGCCATTGCGTGGACACCAGGCGATCCGGGTGCGCATAGTCGGCGAAGGCGGGGGTGGGATCTGCTGCTATGGGCACTTCTTCTTCGCTCCTACTGAGAATTCGAGAGGGAGATGAGCAGTTCGCCGGGTGACGAGCTGACTGCATCGATCCTATGCGCTCGGGCCGAGAAGCAAGAGGTCACTGGTGTTCACCGGGTCCGATGCCGCGGCACGGACGACCGACTGCAGTGCTCGGACGAAACGCTCGATCACCATGTGCGCCTGCGTCGTGTCCGGAAAACGTGAACGGAGCGCAAGCCCGTCCTGGGTCCGCGACACCCAGAACTGAGCGTCGTCGGCAGTGGTGGCGTTGCTGATGTGGTGCGCGTTGCGGCCGGTGGCGTCGGCTCCGGGCAGGCGCCGGTAGTCGACGTAGGAGATCATGAAGACGTCGCCGCGCCCGCGCGTGAGGGTGTCGCCCACGGCTTCGAGGACGCGGGGTATCGGCACGGTCCCGAGCGCGAGTGCGTCCCGAAAGGACGACTGTGCCGAGGCGAGTGTGCCCGCGAACGTCTCGAACACCTCGACGTTCATCGGAGCGTTGGTGGTGAACCATCCGATCGCCTGCTCGTACCGGGCTTCGCGACGGGTGTGCAGTGGAAAGAGCAGCGGGAGAGTGCTCGGGCCACCGATGTCCGCCGACGCCTGCGCCATCGCTGCGGCGACCGCGGCGAAACTACCGCCGCCCAGATCTCGACAGGCCTGTTCGAACGCGGCGGCCTCGGCGGCGTCGGCAAGGCGGTGCACGGTCGTGGCCTGAGGTGCGCGAGTACCGGACGGCACGCCGAGGTCGAAAGGAAATTCGGGTGTCCGGTTCCCGCAGCTCGCGAAGAAATTCGCCCACGCCTGCAGGCGAGGGTCCGTGAGATCGACCACGGGAGCGGCGATCTCGGTAGCGCAGAAGTCGACGAAACTCCCGACCTCGGGAAGGGCCGCCGCGTCCTGCACGTGGTGTGCCGCGTAGAGATGCGAGATCTCCTCGGCCGCGACCGTCATCGAGACCGCATCGACGTGAGCATGATCGAAACCGCACACCACGGTCGAACGGCTCGTACGGCTCACCGCCGCGAGCGAATACGACGGAATGCGGGCGGGGTGGCAGAGGACGTCGAACCGCGCGCGAATGTGCGCGGTGAGCGCTGCGGATCCGTCGACGATCACCGACGTCGGTGTCATGACGTCGACCTCGTCCGGCTCGTACACGCGCCGAGCGACGACGCCGTCTCGCGCGGCGAACGAGGTCCGCAGAGCCGGGTGGCGGCGCACGAACGTACCGAAAGCAGAAGTGAGAGCATCGATGTCGATCGGTCCGTCGACGTCGAAGGCGACCGCGATCCATACCGATGCCGTGTCAGCGCCACTGCCGACCGCAGGCTCGAGTGCGGACGACAGATGGAAGCTCTGATTGAACGACGGCGGAACGGACGACGCAGTACCTGCGCGCATCACGACCGGCCACTCCAGGTACTGCCCCGGTGCGGTGTGGAAGTCGGCTATCGAGGTCACTCGCACCGGTCAACCACCGACGACTTCGGCCACCCGTATCGCGTAGTCGCCGTCACGGGCAACCGATTCCAAGATGCTCTGCAGGTGCGAGTGATAGCGCTCGACCGACTCGGCGGCAACCGGATTGTCGGGTACCTGCGCGCACAAGTAGAGGTGGTCTGCGTCGCGGTTGATCCACATCGACGCGTTGGACGTCCTGCCTTCGCCGGTGAAATGCTCACCCCGAGTATCAGCAGGACGGCCGACACCGGGGAACCATCGAAAATCGATGTAGGACAGCATGTTCGGACTCACGGCCAATTCGCTGCCCAATGTTCCGTCGGCAGCAAGCGCGCCGAGGACGGCATGAACGGGTACCGCTGCGATCTTCTTCGAAGCCTCGAATCCGGCGTGAGCCCTGACGGCGACCTCGGAGAAGGCGTCGGCGTCCCCGACGGTGAACGCGACCGGCGCGAAGTTCACGAACCAGCCCTGCGATTGCGCGTAGTCACCGACGTGTCGGGTGCTGAGCACCGTGATACCGAAGTAGTCGGTGCGGCCGGCCAGTTCGAAATCGGCAATGCCGACGGCTGCGAACACGCCGCTGCTGATGCGGGCACCCGCAGCCTTGCACGCCCGGTCGAGCGCAGCGGTGGCGTCGGCGTCGAGCAGATGGCGTTCGACGATCCGCACCGGTCCGCGTTCGCCTTCCTCGAGGCCGAGGGTAAGAGGGAACCGCGGCATCTTCCCGTCGTTGTTTCGAAAGATGCTTCTCCACGCCGCGATCTCGGGGGCGTCGGGGCCGTACGTCGCCGCGAGCGCACGCTCTGCAGTCGCGTACTCGAGGTGGCTGCCCGCTGCCGCAGGTACGGGAGCGTCCTCGCCGATCTCCAGGGCGTACAGATCGGCGAGTTCGCTGATGACGAGCGCCTGTGAACCACCGTCGGTGAACGCGTGATCCGCACCGTAGTAGAGCGTGAAACCGTCGGAGCGATCGACGGCACCGACGACGAATCCCGGCCACTCGAACGCCGTGGCTTCGGCGGAGAAACGGGCACGGACGTAACTCTGTAACTGCTCGTCGGTGTCGAAGCTGCCTGCATCGCTCGGTTCGAACTCGGCGACCGCGTTCGAGGCGAGGTGACGCACGACATGCGTACCGTTCACCTCGAACCAGCACCGCAATCCCTCGTGCCGGAGCACGTACGCAGCGATCGCCCGGGAGAGGGCATCCCGATCGAGTGCCCCGTCGATCTCGGTCGCGACACCGGTGTAGGCGTGGTGAACGTCACCGCGAGCGGACGCTGCTGCAGCCGCGACCAGATGGTCTTCCTGCAGAAACGACGGCGGGGCCGAGTGCACCGGGGCTGCCAGCGCAGCGTCCGACGCCGCCCGACTGGGGTGCCACTCCACGAGCGTGCCCGGTCGAGGTGTCCAGTTGCTCAGCGCGGTGATGATCATCGATGCTCCTCCCGGATCTATTCTCGCCCTGCTCCGACGGCGGCGACTGCAGAATCGAGGGTTTCCGTCGGTTCCTCGATCACAGCGGTCACCACGGAGACGAACTCGGTGATGAACCTGTGCACGTTGGTCGTCGACACGTCCGAGCTGGGGAATCGAGCCGAGATGTTCAGGCCTTGCAGGGTGCGGTTGATCCAGAAGTAGACCTCGTCCTCCGCGTGGCACTCGCTGCGCAGTGCGCGGCCCTTCCGTTCCTGCCATTCCTCGCCGTCCGGAAGGAACCTCAGGTCGATGTACGAGACGACGAAGCGAGGAATCTCGGTGGAGGACATCAGGGATGCGATCTTCGAGTACGGCATTGCGGCGAGCCCCTTGTACTCGGTTGCCCCGATGTTGGCCCGATCGATTGCCTCGGCGAAGGTCGTTGCATCGTCCAGCCGGATTTCCATCGGCAGAATCCCGACGTACCAGCCGACGCTCGCAGCCCACTTCTCCGCGAAGCGAGTGTGCATGGGCATGATCGTCCGAAACGTGCCGTTGCCCGTCAATCGCGAGTTGACGAGAGCGAGTGCCGCCAGGATTCCCGCCTGCATGTTCTGGCCGGCGGCTCGGCACTTGGCGTTGAACGCCTCGACCTGCTCGGTGGTCAACAACCAGGAGGAGACGCTGCTCTGACGAGTGGCGAGATCGGTCGGCGCCGACGAGTTCTCCGCGCGCAACGGGAGCGGAAACGCCGGGAACCGGCCGTCCTCGGCAGCCAGGAAGCGGTCCCAGGCCAGTACCGCGTCGTGGTCGGCGGTCAGCGATTCACCCAACGCACGTTCGGCTGCGGAGAAGTCCACGTAACTGCCCACCTCGGGGAGTCCGTGCTCGGCACCGTCCAGAACATGTGCGTACAGGCGGTCGAACTCGTTGATCGCGTAGATCTGGCTGTACGCGTCCATCACCGAGTGGTCGGCAGCGAACGCGACGAGGAACTTGTCCTGCTGCGGGACGGATGCGGCCACGTGCGGCTCGGGGACGACGGTCGCCAGAACGAAGTGCGGCCACGTCGTCGGTGAGACGACGTCGGCGAACCAGGATTCGAGATGTTCGAAGACCTGCGACTCGCTCCACGACGACGACTCGGCCCGGTCGTCGACCGTGACGGCGTCGGCGTCGACCGTGTAGCGCCTCCAGGCACCGGTTCGGTCGTCGCGCTCGACGCGTGTGCGGAACGCCTCGTGCCGTGCGATGTAGGCACCGATGGTCCGGCGCATGACCTCGACGTCGTAACGACGATGGATCTCGAAGACGGTACCGATCCACGAACCGTCGTTGCCTCGGCTGCAGTGGTCCTCGTGAGTGAAGGAGATCCCCCGCGGATCCTCGCGCCACGCCTCGGAGGCGACGGCGGGGACCCACTCGGTCAGCTTGCCTGCGGGCAGCGGGTAGTCCGCCAATTCGGTGTATTCCATCGAAAGCATCCAATTCCGAGCTCGGCCAGCAGCTACTGGCAACATGGGTGACGATTCGTGAAGCCGGACTCGACAGTCACAGCGCACGCGCATGACGTGACACCGTGCTTGCCGTTTGTAACGCGCATTCCGTGGTTCTCGCGGATTGTGCATTCGGTATTGGTTTCGCTGACGACACTAAGGCGAATCGTCCGGTAATTCGCTACGCAAAAAAGTGTTGTTCATCACCTGGTCTCGAGTTGACGACGGTGTCGGTTTCTGTCGTCCGAGAGCGTCTCGCCCGGGTGCATTCTGATGGTCGTTCGTAACCCATTGTTCGGCAATGCAGTTCGACCGACCGCGTCGGCGTGGGCGTCGACTGCCGTCGCGTGATGCGGAGACGTCGGCCTCGCGACTTCAAGACTTTCGGGTCGGTATTGTTATGGCCTGCACCACATATTCGAAACGAACCAATCCGTACGAAGTTCTGTTTCGAATTCGTGAATTCCAATTCTCGACGCTGTTTTCGGTGCTATTCGATCGTCGTCGAACCTGCTCGGCCAATGGCTTTGTAGTAGATTTTCGCAGATGACCCGAATTGGATTTGCGGATCACCTATTCCTCCGAATGCACCATGGAATCGGTAATCCTGTGTTCAATCAGTTCGTGTGGCGGTTCGACGGCCCCGTAGCAGTCGCCGAGCTCGCAAAACTGCACGCGAACCTGTCCGCGGGGCTGCTCTCACGGCGGGTGCTACCGCCGATCGTTCCGACGGCCAGGCACCGATGGGTCACCTCGAACGCGTCGCTACCGCTGGACTACTCCACCAACTCGGTCCCGACGGATGCGGTTCGCTGCTGGGCGGAACAGCGAATCTCCGCCGACATCGACCCGGAAGCGGGAACCGGATGGCTGCTGTCCGCAGCTCCGGTCGCAGACGGCGGCACGGTCGTGTCACTGGTCTGCTCGCACATGGTTGCCGACGGCGCGGCGATGGTCGCCGCCGTCGAGCGCGCATCCACCGGTGTGTCGGTGGGAGACTCCGCTCGTCTGGGCGAGAAGCCGTCGCTGGTCGATTCGGTCGCGTCCGACATCGCGGACACCGTGGGCCAGCTCCGGCCGATCGCGACGTGGCTCGCGGGGAAATCCGCGCAGGCTGTCACCTCCGTCGTCCGACCGGCGGCAGACGTTGCACCGTCACCGTCGGAAGCCTCGATCGCGCCCGACGGACCGAGTCGAACCGACGTTCCCGAGACGTCGGAGCCGTGGAGTCCGCCCTATGTCGTGGTCAGCTGCTCGGCATCCGAGTGGGCGTCGGCGGCCGCAGAGTGGGGTGGTACGTCCAACACTCTGTTCATCGCCGTCATGACGTCGGTGTCCGCTGCGCTGGGCCGCGCACGCCCGGGAGAAGAACTGCGGTGGTCGCTTCCCTACAACGATCGGGGCTCGACGGAAATCGAGTCGAACTCCACGAAGATCATCGCTGTGCGAGTGCCCGTACCGGATCCTGCCGACCGTGATCTCACTCGTATACGAAAAGCGAGCAAAACCGCATTCCAGGAATTCTCGGCGCGACAGGCTTCGGGCGCGTCCACCCAGGCGGTCCCGTTGAACCTCGTCCAGATGTTGCCCGATGCGGTGGCGAGACGGCTGCCCGTCCCCGCGGACGGCGCCGAGGGGCTGTGTTCCAACCTCGGTCGGCTATCCGAGGACTTCGTCTCCATCGGCGGAGTTCGCGCCACGAGAGTGGCTGCCAGAGCCACGTTCTCGGGAGCGGACGCGGATTTCGCGCGACAGCTCGGCGGTGGCTCCACGGCGTGGGCGACCGAGACCGACGCTGCGGTCACGATCAGTATGCACGGGATGGATCCGGACCGGATGGCAAGCGACGAGGACGTTCGGGCAGTCGTGTCGGAGGTTCTCGACCGGTGGGGGATCGGTCACGAATTCTGGTGAACCGCACCTTCGATCAAGCGCACGGCGGCGCGACGGGTGTCGGCCGGAGATGTCATGGCAGCAGCCAACTGTCGTGCACGTGACGCGGTGTCGGGGCGCATCAACGTCTCGATGCCTGCGGCGAGAATGTCCCGGTCGAGTTCGACGAACTTCGCCGAGCATCCAGCGCCGGTTCTCTCGAGAGCGGCACCCCAGAACGGTTGATCCGCGCTGAACCAGCACACCATGGTGGGTAATCCCGCCCGGACGCTTGCCGCAGTCGTGCCCGCGCCGCCGTGGTGAACTGCCGCGCGACACAACGGGAACAAGGCGCCGTGGTCGACGGAGCCGACGACGGCAACGCTGCTGTCGGCATCGATACGTTCGTCGAGTGTGCTCCAACCCGAGCTCACGACCGCGCGATATCCGCCGCGCGCGCAGACGTCCTCGATCATGCTCACCAACCCCGTCGGATCCTTGACCGGCATGCTGCCGAATCCGAAGTACACCGGCGCAGTCCCGGATTCGATCCAGGATCGGAGCGGTGACCCCGGGATCGAACCGGAACCGAGAACTCCGGTGCTGCCCGAGGATTCGCCTCCGTCCGGCTCGAGGAACCCGACGAACGGTCTCCTGTCCGCCCATTCCTGCCGAAGACCGGGGAAGAACGCGGAGTCGTAGGCCTGGATCTCGATCCCGCCGTACGACGCGATACGTTCAGGGAGGGGGCGCGACGCGTTCTCCAGTCCGAGGGCGCGGCGCTGAGCATTCTCCCGCTTCTTCATCGAGCTCCACCGCATGGACTCGAGGATCCGCCACGTCGCCCGGTTGACGACACCAGGCATCGTACGCGACGGCACGACCGACATCGACCGATTCGAGCGGATGGGGCAGTAATGCAAGGCTGCGAACGGAATCGATTGTGATTCAGCGTAATTGAAGACCAGCTCCTGGCCGAGGGTGCCGGCGATCGCCATGTCCGCGTGCGCACCCATCGACAGCACGCTCTCGGCCATGTCGTCCCAGCCGAAGTTGGCCAGTTCCGCCGACGCGGCCCACCGCGTTCGAAGATTCTTCGACTTGATTCGGGTACGCACCAGATCCGATTCCAGAAGCGCTCGGGTATCCGGACCGAACGGCACCACGGACACGGACGTACGGCCTGCCGTTGCTGCCTCGGCGAACGCGACGAGGTTGGGAGGTGCGCCGAACGTGACTTCGTGCCCACGAGCGGACAACTCGGACGCCAGGACCAGGCCCGGTTGGACATCCCCACGGCTGCCTGTGAACGGCATCACGAACTTCATTTCCGCCCTCCTCGGCCGCGTCGTCGCACGCAGAACTGAAACCTACCGCACGGGTGGGGAACGTCGCGTAACACGCACGGGCGCAATGGTGTTTCGAACCACGCGGGTGTTTCGAACCACGCGTTCTCCGATACCCTTTCCCGGTGACCAGATTGACGTACGACGACGACCTGTTCCTCCGGATGGAGTGCGTCCTCGACGTTCCTGTCGTCAATCAGATCGTCTGGCGCTTCACGGGTCCGATCGACTCCGAGGTGCTGGACTCGACGTGGCGGAACCTCGCAGGCGGGCCGATCGATCGAGCCGTGCACCGAGTGTCGGTTCCGGGTGCACGGGACCGATGGGTGCGAGCCGCGTCGACCCTGCCCCTACTCCGTGGTGCGCGAGCCATTGCCGTGCACGCGCTGGCCGAGTGGATGGAAGAGCGCGCGGCGGTCCCTCTCGACCCCACGAACGGACCGGTGTGGCAACTCGCGTACACGGACCTCGAGACCGGAGGGTCCGCGCTGTCTCTCGTCGCCTCCCATGTAGTCGGTGACGGTGGAGCGCTGACGTCTGCAGCCATAGCAGCGCTGCGAGGACCCTCGGATCCCGACGACTTCGCCTCGGCATTCGACACCGCACCCACCTCCGACCTTCGCGATGCTGCCGGGCAACTCCGCGCCGCGGCGTCCGGCACCGCCAGAGCGCTCGGCCGAACGGTGCGCGGCGTGCTTCCGGGTGCAGGCACCCCGTCCGCTTCTAAGGCGGTCACGCACGCTGCGGCGCACAAGTCACCCGTGGCGGCACAGTCAGCGGGGGAGTTCTCGCCCAGCACTGTCGTCGTGGATTGCCCGACGGACGAATGGGTGGCCGCAGCGTCGAGGGCCGGGGGTAGTGCCAACAGCCTCTTGGTGGCCGTCGCGCTGGGCATTCTGGCGGCCGGTGGCCGCGTGGACGAGTCGGATGCAGTCAAGGTGTCCCTTCCGGTGAGCACGCGCATTCCGGGCGACACCCGTGCCAACGCGACGTCGGGTGTATCGATCGTCGTGGACGGAGGCAGGGGCTACCTCGACGATCTCCGGCCCATTCGTCAGGACAGCAAGGCGGCGTTCCGAGCGCTCGCCGACACCACCCGGTCCACCACGTTCGAGCTGACGAAACCGCTGATGCAGATGTTGCCCGACGCCGTCGTCGCGCGCGCCGCCAAGTCGGCAACCGCACCGCTGTGCCTCTGCTCCAACCTGGGTGCACGCGGAAGCGCTCTGCGTTCGGTGGGTGGATCTGTGGCCGAGTCGGTCGCGATGCGCTCGATCACGCAGAACACCACGGCGGAGTTGCTGCGGCGTACCAAGGGCGGCGTGAGTGTCTGGTGGAACACGTGTGGCGAGACGGCGACGCTCTGTGTGACCGGCCTGGACCCGGACCTGTACCCCAGCCGGGAACATCTGAAAAACTTGATCGCCGACGAGTACACCAGGTGGCAGCTGACGCCCACTTTCTGGTGAGGCTATGCTTATCCACCGATTCCGCACCTTTTCGGTGCAGCGCTACGGACGAAGGGGAAGTGAACATGGCAGTAGTCGTGTTGTTCGGTTCGGAGACCGGTACCGCCGAGGAAGTGGCAGACAAGATTGCCGACATCCTGGTGGACCACGACGCCGAGGTACGCGACATGCTCGAGTACGAGGTCTCGGAGATCGACACCGATGCCTTCCACGTCATCATCTGCTCCACCTACGGTGACGGAGAGCTGCCCACGGGAGCCGAGCCCTTCTACGACGCACTCGTCGAGGACGCACCGGATCTATCCGGGCTCAAGTTCGCGCTGTTCGGCCTCGGCGACCGCATCTACGAGGACACGTTCAACCGTGGCGGCGAGATCATCGCGGAGAAGCTCGTCGAACTCGGTGCGGTGCAGGTCCACGAGCATGCTCGCCACGACAGCTCGTCCAACATCAAGCCGAAAGCTCTGGCCGAGGAGTGGGCTCGCGAGCTCACCGGACTACTGCCGGGCTGACCACACATCGGACATCGTCACGCCGACCTCGTTCAGCAACCGCCGAACGAGGGGCAAGCCGATGCCGATGACGCTGGACGGGTCACCCTCGATGCGGTCGACGAACCACCCACCGAGACCGTCCAGCGTGAAGGACCCCGCGACCTCCAGCGGTTCCCCGGACGCCAGATACGCCTCCAGGTCGGCCTCCGAGGGCGTCGCGAAGTGAACAGTCGTCGAATGGCACGCACCGACCACTGCCGTCGCCTTGCCGTGATGGACGCGAACGACCGAGTGGCCGGTGAGGAGCTCACCCGACGTCCCGGCCATGGCCTGCCACCGTCGACGGGCGACATCCACGGTGTGGGGTTTGCCCTGCAGCTCCCCGCCGATCGACAGCATCGAATCGCAGCCGACAACCACGGCGTCGATCGAGGGGGCATCGGTTCCCTCACCGCTCAGGCTGTTCACGACCGCCTCGGCCTTGGCGCGTGCCAGCGCCACGACGACATCCTCGGGCGACGCCGATTCACCGAGTGATGCCGTCAACGCATCCTCGTCGACGCCGGACACCCGAACGATGGGGTCGACGCCCGCCGCGCGGAGAACCCCCAGCCGAGCTGGGGACGCCGAAGCGAGAACGAAGGTCGTCATGGTGTGTCCACGTCCCGAGGTACGCGCCTCAGTAGCGGCGCGACGCAGCGAACGAGTACGGCGAGAACGGCGCGTGCGTGCGGTGCATGGTGACGGGAGATCCCCACAACTCTGCAGGACGCGTGTCCGCGGGTGCCGACCCCGAGCTCTGCGCGGCTGTCAGAACCGCAACCAGTGCGGCGATCTCCTCGTCGGAGGGATCACCCTTGACGATACGGATCGCCGACGCCGATGCGGCGGTGTCGGCGCCCAGTTCTGCGGACTCGATCAGCTCGTCGGCGACGGTCAGATCTGTTTCACGTGCGGGTGCACTCATCTGTGCAAGCTCACTTCCGGTGGTCTTCGTAAGACGTGTCAGAGCGGGATGTTGCCGTGCTTCTTGGGAGGCAGGGTGACTTGTTTGCGTTCGAGCAGGCGCAGGGCGGAGACGATCTGTCCGCGGGTGTGGCTCGGGGGGATGACGGCGTCGAGGTAACCACGCTCGGCGGCGACGTACGGATTCACGAGGGTGTCTTCGTACTCCTGCTGCAGCTTCAAGCGCAGTGCGTCGACGTCTTCGCCGTTCTTGGCGGCTTCGAGGAGTTGTTTGCGGTAGACGAATCCGACGGCGCCGGAGGCGCCCATGACGGCGATCTGCGCGGTCGGCCACGCGAGGTTGACGTCGGCGCCCATGTGCTTGGAGCCCATGACGTCGTACGCGCCGCCGTAGGCTTTGCGGGTGATGACGGTGATCTTCCCGACGGTCGCTTCACCGTAGGCGTAGAGCAGTTTCGCGCCGCGGCGGATGATTCCGTTGAACTCCTGTCCGGTACCGGGCAGGAAGCCGGGGACGTCGACGAGGGTGATGATGGGGACGTTGAACGCATCGCAGGTGCGCACGAACCGTGCGGCTTTTTCGGAGGCGTCGATGTCGAGGGTGCCGGCGAACTGGGTGGGCTGGTTCGCGACGATGCCCACCGAGCGGCCGTCGATGCGTCCGTAGCCGATGATGATGTTGCGGGCGCGGCCTTCCTGGACTTCGAGGAATTCGTCGTCGTCGAGGATGCGGCGGATGACCTCGTGCATGTCGTAGGGGGTGTTCGGTGAGTCGGGAATGAGGGTGTCGAGTTCGAGGTCCTCGTCGGTGAGGTTGTCTTCGATGGCGCCGTCGATCGGATCGCTGGGGATCGCGCGTGGTGCTTCGGCGCGGTTGTTGGACGGCAGGTAGCCGAGGAGGTCGCGGACGTAGTCGAGGGCGTCGTGTTCGCCGGAGGCGACGTAGTGGGCGACGCCGGATTTTTCCATGTGGGTGTGGGCGCCGCCGAGTTCTTCCATGGTGACGTTTTCGCCGGTGACGGTTTTGATGACGTCGGGTCCGGTGACGAACATCTGGGAGGTGCCGTCGACCATGACGACGAAGTCGGTCAGGGCGGGGGAGTAGACGTGTCCGCCTGCGGCGGGTCCCATGATCAGGGAGATCTGGGGGATGACGCCGGAGGCTTGGACGTTGCGGTGGAAGATTTCGCCGTAGAGGCCGAGGGAGACGACGCCTTCTTGAATGCGGGCGCCTGCGCCTTCGTTGATGCCGATGAGGGGGCGTCCGGTTTTGAGGGCGAGGTCCATGACTTTGACGATTTTTTCGCCGTAGATTTCGCCGAGGGAGCCGCCGAAGACGGTGGCGTCCTGGGAGAAGATGCAGACTTCGCGTCCGTCGATGGTGCCGTAGCCGGTGACGACGCCGTCGCCGTAGGGGCGGTTGTCGGCGAGGCCGAAGTTCTGGGAGCGGTGGCGGGCGAGGGCGTCCATCTCCACGAAGGAGCCCTCGTCGAGCAGTGCGGTGATGCGTTCGCGGGCGGTGAGCTTGCCTTTGGCGTGCACCTTCTCGATTGCGGCGGCGCCTGACGGTGCCATCGCTGCCTCGCGGCGGCTACGGAGGTCGGCGAGCTTGCCTGCCGTTGTATGAATATCGGGCTTGGCGTCCGTACCCTGCGCAGTCGAATCCTGAACACTGGTCATGAGGAAACACTTTAACCACGGGTGTGACCGGAGCCCTACCGAGGGCCACGTACCGGTTGGTAGCCCGAGCCGACGTCACCGGCCGTCGGACCGACGAGCCCATATGCTCTTGAGTCATGTGGACCAACCTCGATCGCCCCCCGCTCGACACCGCCGCTCTCCGACGGGCACTCGTCGACGGGCCACAAGCCTCCTGGTCCAGGCTCGATGTGGTCGAGCAGACCGGTTCGACCAACGCCGACCTCATTGCCAATGTGCACGGCCTCGCCGACCGGACTGCCCTCGTCGCCGAACAACAGGACAGCGGACGCGGACGACACTCGCGGCCGTTCGTGGGTCCACCGAGATCACAACTTCTGTTCTCGGTTCTCGTCAAGTTTCCAGGCATCGATCCGGCAGTTCTCGGATGGCTTCCGCTGCTCGCCGGTGTGGCCGTGGTCGATTCGCTCCGCACGGTCGCGGCCGTGGACGCGGCACTGAAGTGGCCGAACGACGTACTCATCGAGGGCCGCAAGGTCGCGGGCATCCTCGCCGAGGTGGCCGAGCACGGCCCCAACCCCTCCGTCGTCGTCGGAATCGGCCTCAATGTCACCATGACGGAAAGCGAACTGCCGGTCCCGACGGCAACGTCGCTTGCGCTCGAGAACGCCGCCGTCGTCGACCGCAGCACACTGCTGCGGTCGATACTCCGAGCGATAGGCGCGGAGATCGACTCCTGGCGTAACTCCAACTGGAACACCGAACACCTGGCCCACCGCTACCGCGAGCGGTGCGACACCATCGGCCGCCGGGTGCGCGTCGAGCTGCCGGGAGACCGCACGATGATCGGCGAGGCGACCGACGTCGACGATCAGGGCCGGATCGTCGTCCGCACCGACGACGCCGACACCGGAACCGTCGCGGTCGCTGCCGGCGACGTCACCCACCTACGAGCTGTCGACACCGACTGACCTCTCGAACGGCTTCCGATCGGCCACCGTTCGGCAGCGCGGTCGTGGCAGGATCACGGCGGAACCGGAGAAGGAGAGCGATCCGCATGGGCTATCCGCAGGATGCGTTGGCAGACGAAGAAGAGCTGCTACTGCATCACCACCCTCACTGGAAGATGCTCGTCCTTCCGGCGGCGACTTTCATCGTCGTCACCGCCCTGGCCGGATTCGGGATCGGAGTCGCCTCCGCTCGATTGGACGGCACCGCGTCGACGACCGCGGTCATCGTCGTCGCCGTGGTGTGGGCAGCCCTGGTCGCGTGGCGCTGCATCGCACCGTTGATCAGCTGGAAATGCACGCACTTCATCGTCACCGACCGCCGCGTGCTCATCCGACAGGGTGTCATCACGCACTCGGGGATCGACATCCCGATGAGCCGCATCAGCAACGTCCAGTTCCGGCACGGACTGGTCGACCGGATGCTCGGCACGGGCACGCTCATCATCGCGTCGGCGTCCGACGATCCGCTCGAGTTCGACGACATCCCACGGGTGCAGCGGGTGCACTCGCTGCTCTACCAACAGGTGTTCGACTCCCTGGAATTTCGGCGGTCCGGGGAATTTCGGCGGTCCGGGGAGTATCGGCCGGGGGAATACCGCAGTTCCGGCGACATCGACGGAGACGAGCTCGGCCACGAGGTGGACGGGCCGTCACCGGCCGGTGCCAGGCCTGGTTGGCGGGCCGGTCGGCGTCGATGACGGTGCCCGCGCGACGGTAGCGGTTCCGTGGAGCGCGGGTGTGCGCGGGTAAATACATCATTCTCACAGTTTCCGGCCGTACGCTCACCGAGTGACCGATGTGCTCCTTGCCGAAGACGACGAAGCTATTGCCGCGCCACTGTCCCGCGCCCTCGGCCGCGAGGGGTACACGGTGACGGTCGAACAGACAGGCCCCGCTGCACTGCAGCGTGCTCTCGACGGCAACTACGACCTCCTGATTCTGGACCTCGGCCTTCCCGGGATGGACGGTCTCGAGGTCTGCCGGCAGGTACGGGCCAACAGCTCGGATCTGGCGGTGCTGATGCTCACCGCACGCACCGACGAGGTGGATTTCGTCGTCGGGCTCGACGCGGGCGCCGACGACTACGTCGGCAAGCCGTTCCGGTTGGCGGAGCTCATGGCGCGGGTACGTGCGCTGCTGCGCCGACGAGGAACCGGCGAGGACGGACCGATCGAGGTAGGCGACATCAGGCTCGAGCCTGCTGCTCGGCGCGTGCTCGTCGGTGGCAACGAGATCTCGCTCGCCAACAAGGAATACGAGCTGCTGAAGGTGCTCCTCGAGCATGCAGGCCAGGTCGTTCCCCGCGAAACCATTCTGCGCGAGGTGTGGGGTGACGCCGAACTGCGCGGTTCGAAGACACTCGACATGCACATGTCGTGGCTGCGCCGCAAGATCGGTGACGAGGGTTCGGTCGCCGAGCGTCGCATCGCGACGGTGCGCGGAGTCGGGTTCCGGATCAACAGCGACTAGTCGTAACGAAGCCGAGCAGCCGACACCATGCGTCGTCGCATACTCCAATCCATTCTGGCCGTGGTCATTCTCACGGCCCTCCTGCTCGGCCTTCCGCTGATGTACACCGCGTGGCTGTGGGTCGAGGACTTCACTCGCGACGACCTTCAGCGTCGACTCGATCGAATGGCGTCGGAGATCCTCTCCCAGGAGGGTGAAGCGGGAATGGTGATCGGTGACCTCGACATCGGGTCGCTGCGGCTGGCCATTCCGCAGTCCGGGCGCCTCGTCGTGGTGTTCCCGACCCCGCAGGATGCCGCGTCGCGGGTCGACATCGGCGAACCCTTCGTCTCACGTCCGCTGGTCGAGTCCTTGTCGATGGGGACGTCGGGCTCACTACGGCTCGAGGTGCCGTCCGACGACATGCGAACACTGCAGCGGCAGGCGGTAGGAGCCGTCGGGCTGGTGGTGCTGGCCTCGATCCTCGCGGGCACGGCCATCGCGGTCCTCACCGCGAAACGGCTCGCCGACCCACTGCAGGACGTGGCGCGGCGAGCCGCGCGACTCGCGGAGGGCGATTTCAGACCGGATCCCACCCGTCACGGAATCGCCGAACTCGACCGGGTGTCCGAGGTGCTCGACTCCGCGACGGTGGAGATCTCCGGACGCCTGCAGCGTGAACACTCCCTCGTGGCCGACGTGTCGCATCAGCTGCGAAGCAGGCTCACCGCCGTCCGCCTGCGCCTCGACGAATTGTCGGTCCACCCGGACCCGGACGTCGTGCAAGAGGCGGACGAGGCGATGGCTCAGGTGGACCGACTGACACTGGCGATCGACGAATTGGTCCGGTCGTCGCGTAGTGACGGTTCGGCCGGAGCCGAAGAAGTTCCCGTGATCGCCGAGCTGACGGGTCTCGTCGCCGAATGGCAGCGCAATTTCGACGACGCCGGACGCGAGCTGGTTCTGCGAGGCGACGCGGGGGTGACGGCGTCGGTGACCGGATCGCGGCTGCGAGAAGCGGTGTCCGTGCTGGTCGACAACGCCCTGTCGCACGGCGGCGGTACGTGCACGGTGGCTGTTCGCCTCGTGCCCGCGGTGGACACCGCCGAGCGGCGACGGGAAGCTCTCGCCTGTGTGGAGGTGTCCGACGAGGGGGACGGCGTCAGCAACGACATGGCGCCGCACATCTTCGACCGAGGATTCTCCGGTGCGGGATCCACCGGCGTCGGGCTCGCGCTCGCTCGGGCATTGGTGGAGGCCGACGGTGGTCGACTGGAACTGCAGCGTCGACGCCCCGCGATGTTCTCGGTGTTCCTGCCGGCCTCGCGGGATCAAAGCATGGGAGCGCCCCGCACTCGAGAGCCCCGGTAGCCGGCGGGACGTCAGCTGTGGCCGAGTTGTTCCTCGGCGGCTTCTTCCTCGGTGGGGTCGTAATCGGTGGATCCAGCGGCTGCTCCGCGCGCGTTCTCTTCCGGGAAGGCGAACTTGCGCAGCGCCCAGAATCGGAACGCCATCTGCATCAGGTTGCCGATGATGTAGTTCAGCACGAAGTCGACGATCACCAGCATTGTGAGGCTCGTGTGGCCTTCACGGATGTCGAACAGGTTGTTCGCGATGAACAGAGGCGCCGCGGCAAGAATCACGCCGATGCCACTGATCGTGAAGAACAGGAGCGCCTCATGGTGCCGTTCGCGCCCGCCTCGGTTCTTGAACGCCCACTCACGGTTGAGGATGTAGCTCAAGATCGTCGCCATCACACCGGAGATGACCTTGGCGACCACCGGCTTGGGTTCGAGCACCGTGAGGCTGAGCGAGTAGAAGATGGCGAGGTCGAACACCATCGTCGTGCCGCCGACGATTGCAAATTTGATCAGTTCGCTGTGACGAATCGCCAGCTCCCGAATTGGACCGGGGAGGCGGTGAATCACACTGTCGATCGAGGGCACAACGGAGAAGTCTACGAAACGACACCTCGATTTCACGAACCGGCGCGCAGATCATCAGACTTCTCTCAGGCCAACGACGGTCGAATCCTCCTCACATGACACGATAGGAAGCCGTGACCGGTCCACATTTCCCCTCCGACGCGGCGAACCCGCGTCCCAGTACTCCGCGTCCGTCCACCAACGGAATGCCTGTCGTGGCGATGATCGGTGGCGGCCAGCTCGCGAGGATGACCCACCAGGCAGCCGTTGCGCTCGGACAGACGCTTCGAGTGCTGTCCGCCGGTGCCGACGAGCCCGCTGCACAGGTCAGTGCGGACGTGGTGCTCGGACACCACGACGACCTCGACGCGCTGAGGGCCGCTGCAACGGGTTCGAACGCGGTGACGTTCGATCACGAGCACGTGCC
Source organism: Rhodococcus sp. 14-2470-1a (assembly GCF_002259425.1). Taxonomy (NCBI): domain Bacteria; kingdom Bacillati; phylum Actinomycetota; class Actinomycetes; order Mycobacteriales; family Nocardiaceae; genus Rhodococcus; species Rhodococcus sp. 14-2470-1a. The sequence goes on along the minus strand of NZ_NPFZ01000001.1, from coordinate 140,471 downwards.
CACCGAGCACTTGGAGACTCTCGTCGCCGAGGGGGTGAACGTGCAGCCACCGCCGTCGGCGTTGATCTACGCGCAGGACAAGCTGAAGATGCGCCGTAAGCTCGCTGATCTCGGTATCCCGAGCCCCGAGTTCGCGGAAGTGACCTGGGCCGGCGACGTTACCAAGTTCGGCGAAGAACACGGCTGGCCGGTCGTGGTCAAGGCAATTCGGGGTGGATACGACGGTCGAGGCGTGTGGATGCCCGCCGACGCCGAGGAAGCCGAGGAGATCGTCGGTCGACAGCTCGATCTCGGTGTGCCCCTGATGGTCGAGACCAAGGTCGATCTGCGCCGCGAGCTGTCCGCGATGGTCGGGCGCTCGCCGTTCGGCCAGGGTGCGTCGTGGCCCGTCGTCGAGACGGTTCAGCGACACGGACAGTGCGCCGTGGTGATCGCGCCCGCGCCAGGTCTCGACGAGGACACGGCCATCGACGCCGAGCGCATGGCTCTCGGCCTGGCCGCAGAGTTGGGCGTCGTCGGATCCATGGCGGTGGAACTCTTCGAGACGACGGACGGACGGATCCTCGTCAACGAGCTCGCGATGCGTCCGCACAACTCCGGGCACTGGACCATGGACGGCTGCCGGACCTCGCAGTTCGAGCAGCATCTGCGAGCCGTTCTCGACTATCCGCTCGGCGACACGTCCCCCGTGGCGCCGGTGACGGTGATGGCGAACATCCTCGGCGCACCCGAGGCGCCCACGATGAGCATGGACGAGCGGCTGCACCACCTCTTCGCTCGGATGCCCGACGCCAAGGTGCACCTGTACGGCAAAGGCGAACGCAAGGATCGCAAGATCGGCCACGTCAACGTGCTCGGCGCGGCGGGCGGACGCGCCGACGACGCAGCCTACGTGGCCGCGATCAGAGAAAAAGCAGAGCGTGCCGCACATTGGATGTCGCACGCGGAATGGACCGACGGATGGGATCCGCACGCATGAGCGACAACTCGACGGGCCCTCAGGTCGGCCTGATCATGGGAAGCGACTCGGACTGGCCGACGATGGAAGCCGCGGCGGAAGCCCTCGCAGAATTCGGTGTCCGCTTCGAGGTCGGCGTCATCTCCGCGCATCGCACTCCGCAACGCATGATCGACTACGCGAACACTGCCGCCGAACGCGGACTGAAGGTCATCATCGCGGGAGCCGGGGGAGCTGCTCACCTTCCCGGCATGGTGGCGTCGGCGACGCCGTTGCCGGTCGTGGGCGTTCCGGTGCCGCTGAAGTATCTCGACGGAATGGACTCGTTGCTGTCCATCGTGCAGATGCCTGCAGGTGTTCCGGTGGCGACGGTGTCCATCGGCGGCGCGCGTAACGCAGGCCTGCTCGCCGTACGCATCCTCGGCGCATCCGACGCTGCTCTCCGTGAGCGGATGGCCTCGTTCCAGGCCGGGCTCGAGCGGATGGTCGAGGACAAGGACGCCGCACTGCGCGCCAAGCTGCTGGGATAGTGCGGCTCTCGCTCCGGGCGCGCGTACGCCGAGCCTCACGCGGTCGGCGCCAGGTCGTCGTCGTGACCTGGCTGGCGCTTGCGTACGCGGGCCTGTGGCGAGCGAGAGTCGAGTTCGACGAACCGAGTGCACTGTTCGTCGCGTCCGGGATGCGGTACGGCTTCGGGCGCGGCGGGACGACGATCGGCGGTGTCTACCTGACGAACTCCAACGTGTCTCGTCGGGTATTGCGTCACGAGGCCGTCCACGCCGATCAGTGGGCGCGATACGGCATCGCCTTCGCGGCGCGTTATCTCGTCGAAGAGATCCGTCGACCGGGCGCGAAGAACAGATACGAGATCGAGGCAGGCCTGGCCGACGGCGGCTATCGCACCTGACGACCGGAGTCACGAGGGAAGCCAGCTAGAGGGTCTTGGTGACCTTCTCCGTCGCGACGCGGCGTTCGGTCTTCGAGTCGTCGGGCGAGCTCACCTGAACCAGGGATGCGCCGGCGGCGAGCACCGAGAGCAGCCCGTCGATCAATTCGTCGGCCGTGGTCCACGGCAACGAGGACAGCACGCGGTCTCCCACCGCGATCGAATGCGCCTCGGCGCGGGCACGTGCGGCGCCGAGCACCTCGTCGACCGAACGACCGTCCAGAGCGCCCGATTGTCCCGACGGCCGAAACTGATCCCCGTGCACACGGACCGACGTCGCGTAATCGGTCACACCCACCGGTAGATCCGGGACCGGTCTACCGAAGGCGTCGAGCGACAGTGCCACGACCTCGGGCACGTCGCCTGCATCGTCGATGCGTCCGCCGTGTACCAGTGCGACCTCCACGTCGGGGTCCGCGCTCAGGGTGACGTCCGCGCCTGCCCACCACGCCCCGAGGAGCACTGCCGCCGTCTGCCAATGAGCGGGAAGCAGTACCGACACTCGTGTCCCCGGTTCCACACCCAGCTCGTCGCGGAGAAAGTTCGCAGTCTTCGCAGCCCAGTTGGCCAGCGTCACACCGGAGACCTCGACCCGCTCGCCGGTGGCGTCGTCGTAATACGTCACGCGCGGGCCGGCTGGGTCGGTTGTCAGGATGGGGTCCAGAAGTTCCTGCGTCAGAGTCGAAGCCACGCAGGGAACACTACCGCCTCAGTTGACGCACGCGGGGCCGGTGGAACCGGCGTCGATGGGGGGAGCGGGCGACTCGCCTGCCGAGCTGCCCGCAGTTTCGGAGGCAGCGGATGCGCTCGTCGCGGCAGGGGCGCCTGCCGTACCCGGTCCGGAGTAGTCGGACGCGAGGACCACGCGCACGGTGCCACTCGCCAACGAATCGTCGCCTGCCACGCTGACACCGCCGAGCGCGGCAGCGACGGCTCTCGCTTCGTCGCTCTCGGGATCGGCGGCCTGAACCGTGGTGGTGGACACCGTCGTTCCCTCGTAGTTGCCGACGGTGCCGCCGACGTACCCGAGCTCGCTCAACGTGGAGGCAACCCCGCCGGCCAGTCCGTCGATGCCGCTGTCGTTCGCGACATCGACCGTCACCGAGGACGGATCGACCTGCGGCGCATCGGTTGTCGGGGCATCGCTCTCGTCCTCCGACGAGCCGTCCAGAAGGCCCTCGACGTACCTCTTCACTGCGGCGGGATCCACCTCGACGATGGACTCGCCGTAATCGGTCACCCCGTTGATGTCGACCGCGGGAATCGTCTCGAACTTCACCTGGCCGCCTGCGAGATCCTGCAGGCGAGTGGCGAATTGCAGTATGTCCCAATCGGAGTCGAGCACCACCGACCGTTGTACCGCCGCGCTCAACTGGTTCAGTTTGCCGGGATTGCTCAGTGTCTGTGCACTCAGCACACTGCGCACGAGCGACGCCATGAACACTTGCTGCCGCACGATGCGATCCAGATCACCGCGCGGCAGATCGTGGCGCTGCCGCACGAAGCTGAGTGCGTCGGCACCGGACAAGGTCTGCTCGCCGGCAGGGAAATTCGCACCGGACAGGGGCTCGTCGACCGGAGCGTTGAGGCACACACCGACCCCGCCGACCGCGTCGGTGAGGAGAACGAAACCGAGCAGACCGACCTCGGCGTAGTGGTCGACGGTGATGCCTGTCAGATCGGCCACCGACGTGATGAGCGCCTCGCGGCCCGCCTCGGTGGACTGGGACTCGGCGTCGGCGTCGGACACGCCGCTCTCGACGAGTTCGAGGCGCTTGTTCTCCTTGGTGGCGCCGTACGCGGCGTTGATCTTCGACATCCCGATGCCGGGCACCTGAACATAGGAGTCGCGGGGAATCGAGATCGCCGTCGCCGACGACCCGTCGTTGGGAACGCGGATCAACACGATGGTGTCGGTGTTCGACGCCACCTCCTCGCCCGCGCGCAGTGAATCGAGTTCCGCCTGCGACAGTGCGTTTCCGTGCGCATCGGTGCGACTGTCGGTGCCCACCATCAGGATGTCCACGGCGCCGTCGGCTCCGCCGCCGAGGCCGAGCGCGCCTGCCGTCGCGATGTTGGAACGAAGGCCGTCGATGCTTCGCCACGCGAAACCGGTGACCACCAACACCATCACGGCCAGTGCCGCGACGAAGATCTGTGGTGCTCGCATCGTCTTCGCGGATCGCGCGGCAGGGGTCGACGGGTCCCGATGTGCCGGGCCGGGTCGACGGCGGTCCGTACGCTCCGTCGCGGGCCGGCCGGTCCGGCGCGGTTCGTCCTCACGGCGACGACGAGGAATCTCGCTCCTGCTCCGGTCGGCTCGTGACCTGCGGGACCCGGCCCGAGAATCACTCCGGGGCTCCCGGCGGGCACGGGACTCGTCGGAGCGACGGCGATACTCGTCGCGGCCGGGGCGTGGGAAGTCCCCTGGCTCGTCCGACTGACCTGGCACCTGAGCGGTTCCTTCCGTTGTACGAGCTTGTTCGACGATCCTGGTTCGGATCCAGGCTACTTGTGAAATCTCACTGCCTCGCTCAAGCACGGACGGCGTGCCACACTTTCCGACTGTGACGAACATTCTTGTGACCGGCGCCGGGGGGCAACTCGGACGACAGATTCTGAAACGAGCCGAGCGGGCAGGCGTACAGGTGACGGGCGTCACCAGCGAAGAACTGGACATCACCGACAGGGACGCGGTCGGGGCTGCCGTGACCGCGGGGTCGATCGTGATCAATTGCGCCGCGTACACCGCCGTCGACGCAGCCGAGACGGACGAGGACCGCGCACTCTCGGTCAACGCCGTCGGACCTGCCAACCTGGCGCAGGCATGTGCCGAGGCCGGGGCGCGGCTGGTGCACGTGTCGACCGACTACGTCTTCGACGGCACCTCCGACGTCCCGTACCGGCCTGGTGACCCCACTGCACCGCGCAGTGCGTACGGGCGCACGAAACTCGCGGGCGAGCACGCCGTTCTCGACGCGCTTCCGACGGCGACCGTCGTCAGGACCGCGTGGGTGTACACGGGCGTCGGTTCGGACTTCGTGTCCACGATGCGCAGGCTCGAACGCGAACGAGACACCGTGCGTGTCGTCGACGACCAGGTGGGGTCGCCCACCTACTCGTGGGATCTGGCGGGTGGACTGCTGGAACTCGCCGCCGCGGACTCGCCGATGCCCCCGATCCTCAACCTGACGAACGCAGGCACCGCCAGCTGGTTCGAGCTCGCCCGCGCGGTGTTCGCCGGAGTCGGAGCCGATCCGGAGCGGGTGGAGCCGTGCTCGAGTGCGGAGTTCGTCCGGCCCGCACCTCGGCCCTCGTACTCGGTCCTCTCACCCGATGCGTGGAGCGAGTCCGGTCTGACGCCGCTGCGGGACTGGCGTGACGCACTCGCCGATGCCTTGGACGTCGCGGTGCACGTGGACCGATAGGGTTGCCCGCGTGAGTTCCAAGCTGGCCGTCGTGACGGTGACCTATTCGCCCGGTGAACACCTTGACCAGTTCCTGACGTCCTTGGCGACGGCGACGTCCGAGGACCCGCAGGTCATCATGGCGGACAACGGCTCGACCGACGGTGCGCCGGAGGCCGCCGAGGCGAAGTACCCGAACGTGCGACTGTTCCGGACCGGCGCCAACCTCGGCTACGGAGGCGCGGTCAACCGAGCCGTCGCCGAGATCGACGACGGCGTCGAGTTCGTCGTCGTGGTCAACCCAGACGTCCGGTGGCATCCGGGATCGCTCGACGGACTTCTGGGCGCAGCCGAGCGATGGCCGCGCGCAGGCGCGCTCGGACCTCTGATTCGTGAGCCGGACGGTAGCCGCTATCCCTCGGCGCGGTCGGTTCCGGATCTCACGTCCGGCGCGGGTCACGCGCTTCTCGGGAAGGTGTGGCCGAACAACCCGTGGACTCTGCGATACCGGCAGGACAACGAAGCAGCCACCGAGCGGGCCGTCGGGTGGCTGTCGGGGTCGTGCCTGTTGCTGCGCCGTGCCGCTTTCGACTCCGTGAACGGGTTCGACTCGCGATACTTCATGTACATGGAGGACGTGGATCTGGGAGACCGGCTCGGAACCGGCGGATGGCTCAATGTGTACGTGCCGAGTGTGGAAGTGACCCATTCCAAAGGGCATGCGGCAGGTAGGCATCCGGAACTCATGCTTCCGGCCCACCACGCGAGCGCGTATCGCTTTCAAGCGGATCGCCACCCTCATCTGTGGCAAGCTCCCATACGATGGGCGTTACGCGCAGGTTTGGCGGCGCGCTCGAAGGTTGTTGTGGCTTCGGCACTTCGATCGCGACAGACAGACGACACTCGACCGGACCACGACAGAGAGGCCGACAATGCCAGCTGACACGGGCAAGACCACCGATGCCGTAATCCTGGTGGGAGGCAAAGGGACTCGGCTCAGGCCGCTGACGCTGTCGGCCCCGAAACCGATGCTCCCGACCGCGGGATTGCCGTTCCTCCATCACTTGCTCGCACGCATCAAGGCCGCCGGGATCACCCATGTGGTGCTCGGCACGTCGTTCAAAGCCGAAGTCTTCGAAGAGCATTTCGGCGACGGCTCCGAGCTGGGCATCGAACTCGAGTACGTCACCGAGACCGAGCCGCTGGGCACCGGCGGCGGAATCCGCAACGTACTGCCGAAACTGCGTGCCGACAACGTGGTGGTGTTCAACGGCGACGTGCTCGGTGGAACCGACCTGACCGCGGTGCTCGACACCCACGCCCGTACCGAGGCGGATGTGACGCTGCACCTGGTTCGCGTCGGTGATCCCCGTGCGTTCGGTTGCGTTCCCACCGACGAGGACGGACGGGTCACGGCATTCCTCGAGAAGGCTCAGGATCCACCGACCGACCAGATCAACGCCGGCTGCTACGTCTTCAAACGCGACATCATCGAAACCATCCCCGCCGACAGGCCCGTGTCCGTCGAGCGCGAGGTGTTCCCCGCACTGCTCGCCGAGAACAAGCGCGTCTACGGCCACGTCGACAGCGCGTACTGGCGAGACATGGGAACACCCGAGGATTTCGTGAAGGGCTCGTCGGACCTGGTGCGCGGTATCGCCCCGTCACCTGCCCTGAGCGGCCCCCGCGGTGAGTTCCTCGTGCACCCGAGTGCCGGTGTGGCTCCGGGGGCGCTGCTGATCGGTGGCACGGTCGTCGGCCGCGGCGCCGAGGTGGGTGCAGGTGCCCGTCTCGACGGAGCGGTCGTGTTCGACGGAGCCGTCATCGAAGCAGGCGCGGTGGTGGAGCGGTCGATCATCGGCTTCGGCGCTCGCATCGGACCTCGCGCGTTGGTCCGCGACGGCGTGATCGGAGACGGGGCGGACATCGGCGCACGGTGCGAACTTCTGCGAGGCGCTCGCGTGTGGCCGGGCGTCAAACTCCCCGACGGCGGAGTGCGTTTCTCCACCGACGTCTGACCGGGTACGTCTGACCGGGGACGCCCCCGGTCAGCGCGCAGCCGCGAGGTCGACGAGGTGGGTGATGGTGTCCACCTCGGCGGACTCCGGCAACTCGTCGATCGGCCACCACCTCAGGTCCGTCGACTCCTCGCTTCGCACTGCTGTTGCACCCGCGGGAGCGCGCACGAGAAATCTGAGGTCCAGATGGCGCGTCGGCTTGCCGAGTGAACAGGTGATCGGATGCGTGTCCGCGGACAGCAGCACAGGATCGATCGTCAGATCGTCGATACCGGACTCCTCGCGCGCTTCCCGGAGCGCGGCATCGACGACGGTGCTGTCGGACGGTTCGCAGTGACCACCGAGCTGGATCCATCGTCCGACGCGTGGATGAAGCGTCAGCAGTACCTGCTGTCCCGAGGAATCGAGTACCAGCGACGACGCCGTGATGTGGCCGGCTTCGTTGGAGCGAAGGCAGCCGTCGGGGCACGCCGCGAGAAACGCGAGCATGGTGTGCCGCAGCGCATCGTCGCGGGTGTCGCCGACAGGCCAGTCCTCCAGCACACGTCGAGCGGAGTCGTGCAGTGAGCGAGCGCTCACCTCACATCTCCAGCAGCTCGGAGCCCGGTGCAGTGCGCACGCGAGGTTCCGACGGTTCGGCCGGGTGCCCGATTGCGATGGCGCCCATGGCTTTCCAGTCGGCGCGCAAGCCCAGTTCGGCTCGGACGAGGTCGGAGACGAAGATGGTCGACCCTACCCAGCAGCTGCCGAGACCCCGCGCTGCCAACGAGACCAGCAGGCCTTGCACGGCGGCGCCGACCGCGACGGTGAACATCGTCTCCTCGGCTGCGGTCCGGCGGGCGTCGGCATAGGTGTGCGCCCCGTCGGGAACGCAGAACGGAATCACTATCTCCGGTGCGTCGACCAGGATGTTGCCGCGAGCGACTCGTGCATCGATCGCACTCGGGGTGAGGCCGTCCGACTCGAGATCCGTCCGCCATGCCTTCTGCATTTCGCTCAGCAGTCGGGTGCGCAACGCAGGAGTTCTGACCCACACGAATCTGACGGGGTGGGTGTGGTGCGGTGCCGGTGCGGTCAGAGCGTCGGCCACGGCTTCGCGAACCATGTCCGGGTCCACCGAGTCCGGAGCGAACGATCGAACCGAACGACGCGACGGGACGGCCTCGCGCCTGCCGCGTGCGATCGACTCCTCCGTCCCGAGCCAGAACAGATCGTCCTCGCCGGGGCGCACGAGATCGCGTGCACGCGAACCGTTGTCGACCGGAGTCAGTCCGCGGACGACCGCCACCGGAACCGAACCGAGCTTGCCCTTGACGAGATCGCCGGCCGCAGCGATCTCGTCCGCGACGGCGACCTCGGTGACCACGAGTTCGTTTCCCTGACTGTCCTCGGCACCGGCGTACGCGTGTACCACGGCGAGGCCTGCACTTCCGATGGCCGCGTCCGTCTGCCCGACCCGCCACGCACGCCCCATCGTGTCGGTCACCACGACACCGACCGTGACACCGAGCGACTCCGCCAGGGCAGCCCGAAGACCGGCCGCGCTCGCATCGGGATCCTCGGGGAGAAGCGCGAGTTCCGCCCGGTCCACGTTGGACCCGTCGATCCCCGACGCGGCCTGGACGATGCCGAGACGGTTCTCGGTGATGAGTGTGCGGCCCTTGCGCGCGACGACCCGAACGGCTTCCTGATCGACGAGCACACGCCGCGCGGCATCGCGTTCCTCCGGATCCAGCGGAGCGGCGACCAGTCGACCCTCCACCTTCGAGAACGCCTTGCTCGTCACCACGAGAACGTCGTCGTCGCGGATCCACGGCGCGGCCGTCGCGATGGCCGCAGCCAGGTCGTCGCCGGGGCGGAACTCGGGAAGTCCGGTGACCGGCAGGATCTCGATGCCGCCGCCCGGAGCGTGATCGCCGGGCACACGGGAGGCCGCCGCCTGTTCGGTCACAGCGTCAGCCCTGCCGAACGTAGAGCAACGGCAGCCATCTCGGCCGTGGTGGCCGGATCGGTCATCAGCAGAGGCACGCTGAGAACGTCGACGCCGGGAATCACTGCCGTGTCGGTGGAATGGATCATCCACGAATCGAGGATGCCCGTGTCGGTACGAGCGCCGTAGTACTTGCCGACCGCCTCGGCAGTGGTCTCGACGCCGATGACCGACAGGCACTCGTCGGCCATCCCGCGCAGGGGCCTGCCGTCGACGACAGGGGACAGGCCGACGACCTTGGCCTTCGTGGTGCGCAAGGCGCTGCGGATCCCGGGAACGGCAAGGATCGCCCCGACGCTCACGACCGGATTCGACGGAGCCAGGATGATGGCGTCGGCGTCGGCAATGGCGTCGAGCACGCCGGGGGCAGGACTGGCCTGCTCCGCACCGATGTGGGCGAAACTGTGCGTCGGGATCCGAGCCCGGTAGCGAACCCACCACTCCTGGAAGTGAATTGCGCGCTGACTCTCACCCGACTCGTCGTCGGGGTCGGTGACGACGACGTGCGTCTCGCTCCGGTCGTCGGAGACGGGAAGGAGACGCACTCCGGGTTGCCACCGGTTGCACAGCGCTTCGGTGACGGCGGAGAGCGGGTACCCGGTCCTCAGCATTCGGCTTCGGATCAGGTGTGTGGCGATGTCGCGGTCGCCGAGACCGAACCAGTCCGGGTCCGCTCCGTACGCGGCGAGCTCGTCGCGCGCGTGCCACGTTTCCGCGATCCGGCCCCATCCGCGGTCGGTGTCGATGCCCCCGCCGAGTGTGTACATGCAGGTGTCCAGATCGGGGCAGATCCTGAGCCCGTGCATCCACACGTCGTCTCCGACGTTGACGATCGCGGTGATGTCACCGCCACCGCCGAGCAGTTCTCTGAGGCCCTGGAGAAATCGCGCTCCACCGACCCCACCCACCAAGACAGTCACTTTCACAGATGAGGAGCCTATGCCTTGCCGGACGCCTGCGTGTGGGCGCCTCGTGTGCGGACGTGCTCGAGGCATGGTTAGCTGCCTGTTCACGGGGACGACACGCGCGAAACGGCCGTGTATTCGGGGTGTCGGCCGATTTCGGGTCGTAGATGGTATTGGAAATGTGCCCATCAGCTTGACCGCACCACTGTGCGGCGTGTCTAATCACATGTATGTCATTCCAGGGTTGCCGAGCGAGTTTGCTTGGTGCCGACCTTGATTCGAACACGCGTTCCCATGTGGCGCCATTTCGTGGATACGTGTAGTAAAGGTCGAGAGTTCAGAGTGATTACGAATACCGGCGTGGGGCAAGGTGTTCGGACCGACCGGATGTATCTGCGCTAGAAGAAATGGTGAGGAGGCGGAAGCGATGTATGACCAGCACGTGACACGTGAACAACAGGGCGAGGCTCTTGCTCACCTCAGCGCAGTCGACGGCGCGCCGCAGACCGATTCCCAAGCGGGCGCAGCACGAAGCGACTGCGACAACACAATTCAGAACAGTGCTCGAGGAGTCGAGGTCGTTCCGGTGGACGCGGGTGCCGCGTACGTCGATGCGTCGCCGACCGACGACACCGCGTTCGTCGACGCCGATTCCAGCGAGACCGATTCCGACGAGACCGATTCCGATCTCGATGTCGTTCGGGAGCCGGTGGAGCCAGTACTCAGCTTGATCGCGGGCTTCGACCAGATGTTCGAGGAAATCGAGGATCAGTGGCAGGAGCGCGCACTGTGCGCTCAGACCGATCCCGAGGCTTTCTTCCCGGAGAAGGGCGGCTCCACGCGTGAGGCGAAGCGTATCTGCCTCGGCTGCGAGGTGAAGGACGAGTGCCTCGAGTACGCGCTAGCCAACGACGAGCGCTTCGGAATCTGGGGCGGACTGTCCGAGCGTGAGCGCCGACGCCTCAAGCGCGGCATCGTCTGACCCTGCCGCGATCCACAGCGGCTGTCTGCACCGACGTCCGGGTCGCTCCGGGTCTGTGCCGGTGATCCGTCAGTCCTCGTCGGGCAGCGGGTCCACCACATCCGGGTCGACGCCCAGGTAGGTGGCGACCTGCTCCACCAAAATGTCGAACAGCAGATCTTCCAGGTCCTCGGGATGTTTCGCACGTCTCTCCAGCGGACGGCGGAACAGCACTATCCGAGCGCGTGTGGTTTCTCCGCGCTTGTCGATTCCCGCCGGTACCAGCCGAGAGAGCGGCACCGGCCCTTCTGCTACCACCTCGGGTGGCCAGTTCACCGATTCCGGGTCCTTCGCGCGAATCTTCGGGACCTCGTCCACTGCTATGTCGAGACGTTCGAGCTTGTCGTGCCACCGGTGGTCGATGCGCGCGAATGCTTCGAGGACTGCGCGGTCGAACTTGTCGGCTCGTGATCGATGACCGGGAAGCGACGCGGGGAGAATCGGACCGCGAATACCGCGGCCTCGTCGTGATGCGGATCGGGAGGTCGTTCTGCGTCCGGAGCCGGTTCGAGCCATGCCGAGAGGCTATCGGTGCCGTTGCGCGGTGTGTCGAGCGGCTCGGCGTCGGAGTGGGGGACTACTCTCTTGCGTGTGAGATCTATGCGTGGATGCTGCCGCCCTGGGTGCAACCGATCGGCCGTTGCGACGCTCACGTATGTCTACTCCGATTCCACCGCCGTCGTCGGGCCACTGGCCACCGTCGACGAGCCTCATTCCTGGGATCTGTGCGAGGTGCATGCCTCGACCACCACGGCACCCAAGGGATGGGAGATGGTTCGGTACGAGGGCGGGTTCACCACGTCGACTCCCGACGAGGACGATCTGACGGCGCTGGCGGAGGCCGTCCGCGAAGCAGGCCGCGGAGATCGCGTCCGCGACGACGTCCCCGGACCCCGTTCCGGTGTCCGGTCCGCTACGGAGTCCACGCAGGACCGCCGCGCGGCCTCGCCCGTCAGAACCGGGCGACGCGGCCATTTGAGGGTGCTTCCCGATCCGACGGCTTGATCGGTAGCCCGAAACTGCAATTGCGGTCCGCTGCTTTGTCGTTCGGATGATCGACCCAGGCATCATTTCTGTCACATCTGGTGTGAGTCATCGCGACGTCCACCTCCATCTGTGACACATTCGTAGGTGAGTGCGCCCTCGATTCGCGCTCGCAGTTGAACCATTCGAAACCCCGAGGAGTCGTTCGTGGCACGCACTGCCGAAGCCGTCAATGCAGTCATCAAGGCCTACGACGTGCGGGGGGTGGTCGGCGAGCAGATCGATGCCGAGTTCGTGCGCGACGTCGGTGCTTCCTTCGCTCGTCTGGTGCGCGAACCCGGCGTCACGCGCATCGTCATCGGCCACGACATGCGGGCATCGTCACCGGAATTGTCGCGTGCGTTCGCCGACGGCGTCACCTCGCAGGGCCTCGACGTGGTGTTGATCGGTCTCGCGTCGACGGATCAGCTGTACTTCGCTTCGGGATCGTTCGACTGCCCGGGCGCGATGTTCACGGCGAGTCACAATCCGGCGAAGTACAACGGCATCAAACTCTGCCGTGCCGGTGCCAAGCCGGTCGGTCAGGACACGGGTCTCGCGACCATCAAGTCCGAGCTCGTCGAAGGCGTCCCGGCCTACGACGGGACGCCGGGCTCGGTCACCGAACAAGATGTCCTCGTCGACTACGCGAACTTCGTCCGGGGCCTTGTCGACCTCTCTCAGGTGTCCGGAGTCAAGATCGCTGTCGACGCCGGCAACGGAATGGGCGGCCACACGGTTCCAGCCGTGTTCGACGGATTGCCCGTCACCGTCGAACCTCTGTACTTCGAGCTGGACGGCACGTTCCCCAACCACGAGGCCAACCCTCTCGATCCGGCGAACCTGGTGGATCTGCAGAAGTTCGTGCGGGAGACCGGCGCGGACATCGGGCTCGCGTTCGACGGAGACGCCGACCGATGCTTCGTCGTCGACGAGAACGGCGACCCGGTGTCGCCGTCCGCCGTCACCGGCCTCGTCGCCGAGCGTGAACTGCGCGGCGAACCCGGAGCGACGATCATCCACAACCTGATCACGTCGAGAGCGGTGCCGGAGCTGGTGACCGCGCTCGGTGGTACCCCTGTGCGTACTCGCGTCGGTCACTCGTTCATCAAGCAGCAGATGGCCGAGACCGGAGCGATCTTCGGCGGAGAACATTCCGCGCACTACTACTTCAAGAACTTCTGGGGCGCCGACTCCGGCATGTTGGCTGCGTTGCACGTCCTCGCGGCACTCGGTTCACAGGACCGTCCGCTCAGCGAGCTCATGCGCGGGTACGAGACGTACTCGGCGTCCGGGGAGATCAACTCCACCGTCGACGACGCCGCAGCACGGACGTCGGCCGTGCTCGACGCGTTCGCCGAGCGCACCGCGGGCGTCGATCGGCTCGACGGAGTGACGGTGGATCTGAACGGAGGTGCCTGGTTCAACCTGCGTGCGTCCAACACCGAGCCGCTTCTCCGGCTCAACGTCGAGGCTCGTACCTCCGACGAAGTGGATGCCTTGACGACCGAGATCCTCGGCATCGTCCGAGGCTGATCGGCGGAGCATCACCTCGAGCCCGAACTGTATTAATGGACGCGGCGGTGGGTATGCGGGCACCATCGGTGGGAGAAACGGCGAGTCGGATCAGGAAGGACGGTGGCACGCGATGACCACGCTGACGCCTGCACTGGATCTGGACGACTCGGACGCCCTCGCCAAGGCCGACATCGAAGGCTGGTTGCGCAGCGCGGCGCTGGCCGGCGCACAGACCCGCGCGACGATGTCCTCCTACGAGGACGTCGTCGGTGACCGATTGTCGGATCTCCGTCCCCGCAGTGTGGTGTTCGTGGCCGGCGGCGGCCGAGCCCGCCGAGCCACCGCGATGGTCGTCGCTGCCGTGGGCGCCCGTATCGGCGTCCCGTTGGTCGTGTCGGACGGCACACCGCCGTGGGTCGGACCCCTCGACGTCGTGGTGATCTGTGGAGACGACGCTGGAGATCCCCGGTTGTCCGAGGCCACGTCTGCCGCCGTGCGCCGCGGCGCGGAAACCGTACTCGTCACTCCCGACGAGGGGCCGCTCCGTTCGGCGGCGGCCGGACGTGGGCTGTTCCTGGCGCCGCGCGTGTCGGTGCGTGAACCCAACGCACTGATGCGCTACGTCGCTGCTGCGGTGTGCGTTCTGGGCGCGTTGTCGTCCGGCGCCTACCGAGCGTTGCTTCCCGATCTCGCTCGCCTCGCCGATGCGTTGGACGAGGAAGCGTCGCGAAATCACCCTCGGCACGAGGTCTTTCACAATCCCGCCAAGTCCATCGCGTCGCGCATCTCAGGGCGCCGAGCGGTGTTCACCGGAACGAGCGCACTCGCGGTGGAGACGGCACGGCACGGCAGCGAAGTGCTGTTCCGCGTCGCGGGGGTGGCGGCGGCCTCCGGCGATCTACCGGACGTGGTGGCAGCCGGCGTACAGGCCACCGGTGCCTCCTCCGAGATGCCGGCCGATTACGACCCGTTCTTCCACGACGACCAACTCGACGGTCCGAAGCCGCAACCCGGCGTCCGGGTGTTCGCGGTGGCCGCGCCGACGGGTGCCCTGGACACGGACCGTCGCACCGCGGCGCTGGACGACGTGGACATTCTCGTCGCGGGCGGCGACGACGCCGTCACGGCGTCCGTTCCTGCAGCGGGCCCCGTCTCCGATCGGGTCGGTCCGCAGGCTCCACTGCCGTCCGGGACGGTCGGGGAACTCGAATCGATGACATTGTTGGCCACGCGGCTGGAGATGGCTGCCGCGTATCTACATCTGATGGGCGGTAACTAGTGCAACCACTGCACGGTGCAGTTCGGTCGTACGCGTGGGGATCGAGAACCTCGCTTGCGCAGTTGCAGGGACGGCGAGTGCCGTCCGAGCATCCCGAGGCGGAGATCTGGCTGGGTGCACACCCCGCCGACCCTGCTCGAATCGGGCCGGGTGATTCCGCTCGATCGCTGCTGGCCGTCATCGACGACGATCCGGACCGTGAGCTCGGAGCTGCCACCTCGCAGGAGTACGGAGGCCGGTTGCCGTTCCTGCTGAAGTTGCTCGCCGCCGACGAACCCCTGTCCCTGCAGGCGCACCCGAGTTCCGTTCAGGCGAAAGAAGGTTTCGCGCGCGAGGAGGCACGTCGAGTACCGATCGATTCTCCCGTCCGTAACTACCGAGACGCGTCGCACAAGCCGGAACTGATCGTCGCACTCACCGAATTCCATGCGCTGGCAGGCTTTCGGTGCCCCAGGCATACCGTCGAATTCATCGACGCGCTCGGCGTCGACGCTCTCTCCGGCTACCGGTCTCTACTCGCCGACCAGCCGGATCAAGCGGGTCTGCGCACCGTGTTCACGTCGTGGATCACGTTGCCGGGTCCTGCCCTCGACGCGCTCCTCCCTCTCGTGGCCGAGGGATGCATCCGGTACCTGTCGACCTCCGCGCACGACGACGACGGCAAATTCGTCGACGAAGCACGAACCTTGTTGGAACTGGGGGAGTCCTACCCCGGCGATGCAGGCGTTCTCGCCGCGCTTCTGCTGAACCGTGTGACGCTGTCACCCGGGCAAGGTCTCTACCTGGATGCCGGCAATCTGCACGCGTACCTGTCCGGCACCGGCGTGGAGATCATGGCCAACTCCGACAACGTTCTCCGCGGCGGACTGACGCCGAAGCACGTCGACGTCCCGGAGCTGCTGAGAGTCCTCGATTTCGAACCCGCCGAGGTGAACATTCTCGATCCCGAGGTGTCCGGTGAGTCGTCGACGATCGTCTACGACACGCCTGCACCGGAGTTCGCGTTGTCCCGCACGGCGTTGGCCGACGGAGCGTCCGAGATCCTCGACAGCGTGGGCCCGCAGATCGTGTTGTGCACGGAGGGTCGGGTGGCCGTGCAGGACGGTGAGGTCGAGCAGATCGTCGAACGCGGGTCGGCAGTGTGGGTCTCGGCAGGCGAAGCCGCCCCGACCGTGACCGCTCGGTGGGGTGACGCCGAGGTGTTCCGCGCGACGGTGGGCAACTTCCGCGTCTGAGGCACGCGTTCGCTCGAGTTGCATCGGGCCGACGTGTCTACGCCTTAGGGTGTTACCGAAGGTGTTCGAGTGACACACACCCGACGGTATCGACAGGTGGAAGCAGAGAAGATGGAACAAGAGCGTTCGACCGGACCCGCTCGCAGAACTGGAATCTTCCGAACGAAATCGGTCGAGGATTCCATCCGCGACACGGACGAACCGGACACCAAGCTGCGCAAGGATCTGAACTCGTGGGACCTGACCGTCTTCGGCGTCGCCGTCGTCATCGGTGCCGGAATCTTCACGTTGACTGCGCGTACCGCGGGCAATGTCGCGGGCCCGTCCGTGTCGCTGGCCTTCGTGCTCGCTGCGGTCGCCTGTGGTCTCGCGGCGCTGTGCTACGCCGAGTTCGCCTCGACCGTTCCGGTGGCAGGTAGCGCATACACGTTCTCCTACGCCACGTTCGGTGAGTTCATCGCCTGGATCATCGGCTGGGACCTGATTCTGGAGTTCGCGCTCGCCTCGTCCGTCGTCGCCAAAGGCTGGTCGTTGTATCTGGGGGAGGTGCTCGGATCCTCGTCGCCGATCGTGACCATCGGCTCGTTGGACGTGGACTGGGGCGCGTTCCTGATCGTCGTCGTCATCACCGTCCTGCTGGCGAGCGGTACCAAACTCTCCTCCCGGGT
Source organism: Rhodococcus sp. 14-2470-1a (assembly GCF_002259425.1). Classification (NCBI taxonomy): domain Bacteria; kingdom Bacillati; phylum Actinomycetota; class Actinomycetes; order Mycobacteriales; family Nocardiaceae; genus Rhodococcus; species Rhodococcus sp. 14-2470-1a. The sequence continues at coordinate 123,503 of NZ_NPFZ01000001.1, read as the reverse complement.
GTCGTTGGTGATCACCGCGATCAAGGTCGCTGTGGTGTTGCTCGTCGTGGTCGTCGGAGCCTTCTACATCAAGGCCGAGAACTACTCGCCCTACATCCCACCCGCCGAGGAAGGATCGACCGGCGAGGGAATCCATCAGTCCCTGTTCTCCTTCGTCACCGGAGCAGGTGGCAGCACCTTCGGCTGGTACGGACTTCTGGCCGCCGCAAGTCTCGTGTTCTTCGCGTTCATCGGATTCGACGTCGTCGCGACGACCGCCGAGGAAACCAAGGAACCGCAGAAGGCGTTGCCGCGCGGCATCCTCGGATCACTGGCCATCGTGACCGTCCTGTACGTCGCCGTGACACTCGTTCTGACCGGAATGGTCAAGTACACCGAGTTGGCAGGCGACAGTTCCACATTGGCGACGGCCTTCGATCTGAACGGTCTGACATGGGCCAAGAACATCATCTCGTTCGGTGCTCTCGCCGGTCTGACAACCGTCGTGATGGTGCTGATGCTCGGTCAGACCCGCGTACTGTTCGCGATGTCGCGCGACGGGTTGGTGCCGACCTCGCTGGCGCACACCGGCAAGCGCGGCACTCCGGTTCGCATCACGATCCTCGTCGGTGTGGTGGTCGCGGTACTCGCCGCGTTCTTCCCGATCGGCGTCCTCGAAGAGATGGTCAACATCGGCACCCTCTTCGCGTTCGTGCTGGTGTCCATCGGCGTCGTGGTGTTGCGGCGCACCAGACCGGATCTGCCGCGTGGGTTCAAGGTCCCGCTCATGCCGGTCGTTCCCATCCTCGCGGTGGTGGCCTGCCTGTGGTTGATGGTCAACCTGTCGGTCGAGACCTGGCTCCGATTCATCGGTTGGATGGTCATCGGTGTGGTGATCTACTTCGTCTACAGCAAGCGCAACGCGGATAAGACTCTGCGCGCCCGTGAACAGGCTCGTTCGTCCAAGTAAGAATTCGATCGACGAACCCCTGTTTCGGAACTTCCGCCTGCTATAGGCTTGCCGAACAAACCCGAGGTTTTCTTTTCAGGGGGGATCGAATGAAACGCGCCGGTCACTCGTCCACGGCCGTGGACGAGTCAGCCGGGGGTGGCGTGTCGGGGGACGCGACCGTCGAGCCAGCACGAAGCGCCAATGTCGTTCACAAGCGGCGGGCCGGGAAGCGAGCGTTGTGGCTTCTCGGCCTGCTGGCACCCGCGTCGGCCCTACTGCCGTCGCAACTGGTTCTCTGGACCGGAATGCCCATCTTCTGGTGGAGCGGTGTGATGGTGTTCTTCGTCGTGATCCCCGTCATCGACATGCTGGCGGGCGAGGACGGAGACAACCCGTCCGACAGCGACGCCGAGCACATGCAGGAGGACCGGTTCTACCGGTGGTGCACCTATCTCTTCCTCCCCGTCCAATTCGTGACGTTGCTGGTCGCGTGCTGGATGTGGGCGTTCGGTTCACTCGCCGTCATCGACAAGATCGGGCTCGCTGTGACGGTCGGGCTGGTCGCGGGCACGGGAATCAACGCGGCTCACGAGCTCGGTCACCGGATCGAGGAGCACGAGCGGTGGCTTGCGAAGGTCGCGCTGATGCAGACCCTCTACGGTCACTTCTTCGTCGAGCACAACCGCGGTCACCACGTCCGCGTCGCCACCCCCGAGGACCCGGCAAGTGCTCGGTTCGGCGAGAACCTGTACACGTTCCTGCCTCGAAGCGTCGTCGGGGGACTCCGATCCGCGTGGCGGCTCGAGAATCAGCGCCTGCATCGGCGCGGGATCCACCGATGGAGCCCGCAGAACGCCCTGCTGCACACGTGGGCGATGAGCGTCGCACTGTTCGGCACGCTGGTGCTCGTGTTCGGGCTGTCGATCCTGCCGTACCTTCTGCTCCAGGCCGTCGTCGGTGTCCTGCTGCTCGAGACGGTGAACTACGTGGAGCACTACGGTCTGCTTCGAGAGAAGAACGAGCGGGGGCGCTACGAGCGGTGCTCGCCGCGGCACAGCTGGAACAGCGACCGCCTGTGCACCAACATCTTTCTGTACCACCTCCAGCGGCACAGCGACCACCACGCCAATCCGGGCAAGCGCTACCAGACCTTGCGCAGCTGCGACGAGGCCCCGCAGCTACCGGCCGGCTACGCGTCCATGGTGCTCGTCGCCGCCGTCCCTCCGCTGTGGCGTCGAGTGATGGATCGCCGGGTGCTCGCTCACTACGACGGTGACATCACCCGCGCCAACATCCTGCCCCGACGTCGAGACAAGGTTCTCGCCCGACATGGGCTACTCGCGGCGCCCGAGTCGCAGAACCGGACAACTCGTACGGCCGCCTGATTCCGAACGAGGGCGGCGCCACCTGGCCCGAACCCACCGCGAGTCGACCCGATAGCCTGGTGCGGAAACGCAACGCACAACAGGAGAGGCAAGATGACGACCTCAGCACATGCCGGCGGCAGTTCGGCCGCCGGATCGGCACTCACCGCGGACCACCGGGGTGGAATCGACTTCAAGGTCGCAGATCTTTCGCTCGCAGAGTTCGGCCGCAAGGAAATCCGGCTCGCCGAGCACGAGATGCCGGGTCTGATCGCACTCCGACGTGAATACGCGGAGGTGCTCCCGCTCAAGGGCGCCCGCGTCTCCGGGTCACTGCACATGACCGTACAGACGGCCGTTCTCATCGAGACGCTCGTTGCGCTCGGCGCCGAGGTGCGGTGGGCGTCGTGCAACATCTTCTCCACCCAGGACCACGCAGCAGCAGCTGTCGTCGTCGGCCCCCACGGAACCGAGGAGGAGCCCAAGGGCGTCCCGGTGTTCGCGTGGAAGGGCGAGACCCTCGAAGAGTACTGGTGGGCTGCCGAGCAGATGCTCACGTGGCCGGGCGAACCCGCGAACATGATTCTCGACGACGGTGGCGACGCGACGATGCTCGTGCTGCGTGGCGCCCAGTTCGAGAAGGCAGGCGTCGTACCGCCGACCGACGACGATCACGACTCCGACGAGTACAAGGTGTTCCTCGGATTGCTGCGTCGCTCGCTCGAAGAGTCGAAGACCAAATGGACGGCCATCGCGGAGTCGGTCAAGGGTGTCACCGAGGAGACCACCACCGGCGTCCTGCGTCTCTACCAGTTCGCAGCGGCAGGCGAGCTCACGTTCCCGGCGATCAACGTCAACGACTCGGTCACCAAGAGCAAGTTCGACAACAAGTACGGCACCCGCCACTCGTTGATCGACGGCATCAATCGCGGCACCGACGTTCTCATCGGAGGCAAGGCCGTCCTCGTCTGCGGTTACGGCGACGTCGGCAAGGGCTGCGCCGAGGCACTCAAGGGTCAGGGCGCACGCGTCACGGTCACCGAGGCCGACCCGATCAACGCGCTCCAGGCCCTGATGGACGGATTCGACGTCCGCACCGTCGAGGAGTACATCGACAAGGCCGACATCGTCATCACCTCCACCGGCAACCTCGGCATCATCACCTTCGAGCACATGAAGCGGATGAAGCACCAGGCGATCCTCGGCAACATCGGCCACTTCGACAACGAGATCGACATGGCCGGGCTCGAGAAGGCTGCGGACGTGACGCGTATCAACATCAAGCCGCAGGTCGACGAGTTCCAGTTCAAGGACGGCCACTCGATCATCGTGCTGTCCGAGGGCCGGTTGCTCAACCTCGGCAACGCAACGGGTCACCCGTCGTTCGTGATGAGCAACAGCTTCTCCAACCAGGTCATCGCCCAGATCGAACTGTGGACGAAGCCGAGCGAATACGACAACGAGGTGTACCGCCTGCCGAAGCACCTCGACGAGAAGGTCGCTCGCATTCACGTCGAGGCACTCGGTGGCACCATCACCAAACTGACCAAGGAGCAGGCCGAGTACATCGGCGTCGACGTCGAGGGCCCGTACAAGCCCGAGCACTACCGCTACTAGGTCCCGTCGTGGGCCGTTTGATCGTCATCGAGGGAGTCGACGGCGCGGGCAAGAACACGCTCGCCCGTCGGCTCGTCTCGGCGTGGGAACGCGAACATCTCGAGGTGGTTCGCATCGGCTTTCCGAGGTACGACGCCTCGGTGCACGCCGATCTCGCCGCGGAAGCGTTACGAGGTGAACACGGCGACACCGCGCAGAGCGTCCACGCAATGGCGTTGCTGTTCGCGCTCGACCGCAGGTCGGCCGCGGAGGAGCTACGAAACGCGCTCTCTCACAACGACATAGTGCTGTTGGATCGTTATGTCGCGTCCAACGCGGCGTACACCGCCGCGAGGCTCGACCAGTCCGCGGACGGCGAGGCGGTCGAATGGATCCGCGCCCTCGAATTCGATCGATTCGAGGTACCGATCCCGGACACTCAGATCTTCCTCGACGTGTCGGTGGAACTGGCCGCCTCGCGCGCGGAGTCACGCGAGACCGCGGACGCCTCGCGGACGCGGGATGCCTACGAGCGCGACGGATCGCTGCAATCGCGAACCGCTGCGGTGTACGACGAACTGGCGGCGTCGAACTGGATGTCGCCGTGGCAGGTCGTCGGCGCCGACGTCGACCCCGATCGACTCGCCGCCGACGTGTTCAATCAGCCAACTGACGCCGGGAAAGTGACAACATAGGTCCATGAAGCCTCGGATTCTTGTAGTCGACGACGATTCGGCACTCGCCGAAATGCTGACCATCGTCCTTCGCGGCGAGGGTTTCGAACCGTTCGTGGTCGGCGACGGCACACAGGCGTTGTCCGCGGTACGAGAGAATCGTCCGGATCTCGTGCTGCTCGACCTGATGCTGCCCGGGATGAACGGCATCGACGTGTGCCGTGTTCTACGGGCCGATTCCGGGGTTCCCATCGTGATGCTCACCGCGAAGACGGACACCGTCGACGTCGTGCTGGGTCTCGAGTCCGGCGCCGACGACTACATCATGAAGCCGTTCAAGCCCAAGGAACTGGTCGCTCGTGTGCGAGCACGTCTGCGGCGCACCGAGGACGAGCCGGCGGAGTTGCTCTCCATCGCGGACATCGTCATCGACGTTCCCGCGCACAAGGTCAGCCGAGGGGACGAACTGGTGTCGTTGACGCCGCTCGAATTCGACCTGCTGGTGGCCCTCGCGCGCAAACCGCGTCAGGTGTTCACCCGAGAGGTGCTGCTCGAGCAGGTGTGGGGTTACCGCCACGCCGCGGACACCCGCCTCGTGAACGTCCACGTGCAGCGGTTGCGCGCCAAGGTCGAGAAGGATCCGGAGAATCCTGAGGTGGTGTTGACGGTGAGGGGAGTCGGCTACAAAGCCGGACCGCCGTGATCTGGTCCAACCGTTCGCGGCGTCGAATCAACGGAACGTTCACGCCGCTTCTGCGCTGGTTCAGAGCGCTCACCACATCGATCGGCCATGCGTGGCGCCGGTCGCTGCAACTGCGTGTGGTCGTCTCCACACTCACGTTGTCTCTCGTCGTCATCACCATTCTCGGTGCGGTGCTGACGAGCCAGATCACCGATCGACTCCTCGAAGCGAAGATCACTGCTGCCACGGAGGAACTCGAACGTTCCCGGATGACCGTGGAGGGCGCGCTGGCGGGCGCCGAGGAAACGACGGGGCTCTCCTCGCGTCTGGAACGCGCTCGTGCGCAGCTGACGAGCGGCGGAGTCGACTCCGGGCAGAGCACCGGATCCGCCGGTACGTTCGATCCCGTGCTCATCGTCGATGGAGACGGCATCAGGACGGACTCGTCCATCGGCCCGTCGTCTCAGATCCCGGAGAGCCTTCGGAATTTCGTCCAGGAAGGCCTGATCAGTTGGCAGTACGCCACGGTCAGCGACGCCGAGCAGGGTGACTACACCGGTCCGGCCATCATCTTCGGTACGCCGACCGCGTCGGACATCGCCGACCTGGAGCTGTACCTCGTGTTCCCGCTCGGGAGCGAGGAGCGCACCCTCTCGCTCGTGCGGGGGACGCTGCTGATCGGCGCCGTGGTCCTGCTGGTGTTGCTCGCTGCGATCTCCATGCTGGTGGCCAGGCAGGTTGTGCTGCCGATTCGCTCGGCATCGCGTATTGCCGTTCGATTCGCCGACGGCAGGCTCAAGGAACGGATGCCGGTACGCGGAGAGGACGACATGGCGAGGTTGGCCATGTCGTTCAACGAGATGGCGGAGAGTCTGTCCAAACAGATCACCCAGCTGGAGGAGTTCGGAAGCCTGCAACGAAGGTTCACCTCCGACGTCAGCCACGAGCTACGAACCCCGCTGACGACCGTCCGCATGGCCGCCGATCTGATCCACGACGGCTCGGCCGACCTGGATCCAGCGCTGAAACGATCGTCGGAACTACTGGTCAACGAGCTCGATCGGTTCGAGACCCTCCTCGGCGACCTCCTCGAGATCAGTCGCCACGACGCAGGCGTCGCCGAGCTGGCGTCCGAACAACTCGACCTCCGCATGTGCGCACGGGCCGCGGTGTCCACCGTTCGGCATCTCGCGCGGGAGAGCGCGACCGAAGTGATCGTCGACATGCCCGATCACGCGGTCGTCGCCGAGGTCGATCCCCGTCGCGTCGAGCGCATCCTTCGCAACCTGCTGGCCAACGCTCTCGATCACGGCGAAGGCCGCCCGGTTCTGATCCGGCTCAGGGCCAACACCGACGCCGCGGCGTTCGTCGTCAGGGACCAGGGCATCGGCCTGCGTCCGGGGGAAGAGAAGCTGGTGTTCAACCGCTTCTGGCGCTCGGATCCGTCGAGAGTCCGCAGATCCGGTGGCACCGGCCTCGGCCTGGCGATCAGTGTCGAGGACGCCCGGCTGCACGACGGCAAACTGGAAGCCTGGGGAGCCGTCGGCGAGGGGGCATGCTTCCGCCTGACTCTGCCGCTGGTGCGAGGACACAAGGTGATCGGCAGTCCACTTCCGCTCAAGCCGAGCACGCGCAGATACACCCAGGGGCAACCGCTTCCGTCCGCGACGGATCGCGCGGACGAACCGAGAGGACCCGGTGCGTCGATCGATTCCGCCGGTTCGATCGGCGCGGACACGGGCGGAGGTCGGTCCACATGACGACGCAGCGTCGACGCACTCGGTTCTCACGCGTCAGCCTCGTGGTCGCTGCGCTGACGAGTCTCGTTCTGATACTGGGCGGATGCGCGAGCCTCCCTGAATCCTCCAGTCCGCAGGCAATCGGGTCGCTCACCGCAGGTGCGGCGTCGACAACTCCGCCCCCGCCTGCTTCGGGCCGCGAGCCGGACCTGCTGCTGCGAGATTTCGTGACCGCAAGTGCGGCATCGGCGAACCGACATCAGGCCGCTCGGCAGTTCCTGACCGCCTCGGCGTCGAGTAGCTGGGACGACAGCGCGAAGACCGTCGTCGCCGACAAGATCGATCTCCTCACCGGCATGCGCACCGACACCGAGGCGCAGTTCACGCTCCGATCCAACACCGTCGGTCTCGTGGCACCCGGCGGTGACTACCAAGCAGGAGCAGGCACGGTCGACTCGAACATCAGGATGATCAAGGTCGACGGGGAGTGGCGCATCGACGAACTGCCCCCCGGCGTCGTCATCGATCGTTCGCAATTCTTCGGCGCATATCAGCGCAAGTCGCTGTTCTTCGTCGACCCGCTCGGCGCGGCCCTCGTACCCGACGTCCGGTGGGTGAGCGGCGCAGCCGATCAGATGGCCGATCAACTGGTCCAGTTGCTGATCGACGGACCGAAGCCGAGCCTGGCTCCCGCCGTGTCCAACGAACTGGGCAACGGCGTCGGAATTCGCGGGCCCATCACCAAGGCCGACGGGCGAACCTCGCAGGAGGCCATCGGATCCGGCGGCGGCGTACGGATCGACTTCGGGGGCCTGCAGGCCGTCGACGCCAAGAACCGCGAACTGCTCGCGGCCCAGGTGGTGTGGACGTTGGCGTCGGCAGACATCGCGGGACCGTACGTGCTTCTCGCGGACGGTCAACCCCTCGACAACTCCAAACCCGACGGATGGACGACGGCGGACGTCGGCACCCTCGACCCACTGGCCTCGCCGGAGAACGACGTCGGGTTGCACGCGCTGGTGTCCGGCCGCTTGGTGTCCGTCGACGACAGCGGCACGACGCCGGTGCCGGGCTACTTCGGCACCGTGGAGAATCTGCGGAGCGCAGCGCTGTCGACGGACGGAACTCTCGTCGCAGGTGTCGCCGACACCGGCCGTCCCGCACCCGAACCGTCGTCGGCGTTGATGATCGGCGGCTACGACAGCGGAGCGTTCCCGGTGGCCGAGGGACAGTCGATCACCCGGCCTACGTGGGGAGTGGACAACAACGCGGCGTGGGCGGTCATCGACGGCACCAATGTCATTCGCGCAGCGCGAGATCCGGCCAACGGTCAGGTGTCGGTGCTTCCGGTCGACGCGGGTGCCGTGACGGCTCTCGGATCGCGAATCACCGATCTTCGTCTCTCCCGAGACGGCGTCCGGGCGGCCATGATCGTCGACGGGTTGGTGTACGTCGCGACAGTCGTGCGCCAACCCAACGGAACGTACTCGCTCGTGTCGCCGAAAGCGGTTGCCAACGGACTCGGTAGCGATGCGCTCGCGTTGGATTGGAGTACCGGCGACGCGGTGGTCGTCGTGCGTATCGCGACGGACGTTCCGGTGGTTCAGGTGACCACGGACGGCTCGCGGCTCGATGCGCTGCCGAGTCGAAACCTGACCGCACCTGTGCTGTCGGTCGATGCGTCGACGACGGCCGAGTACGTCGCGGATTCGCGCGCGGTGTTCCAGCTGAACAACAACGATCCGGCGGGGGATCGGTACTGGCGTGAAGTCGCCGGCCTGGCCGGGGTGAAGGCGACTCCGGTACTGCCCGGCTGAGCGCATCGTGTCTGTCGGACCGATCGGTCATACTCCCACGCATGAGCGGTGTGTTGGCGGCGATGTTGGACCTGGCCCTTCCACGTGAATGCGGTGGCTGCGGCCGACCTGGCGCCCAATGGTGCGCGCGGTGCGAGGACGAGTTGGCGAGCCCGCCGATCGCGCTGACTCCACGCGTGGACCCGTTCGTGCCGTGCTGGGCGCTCGGCACGTACGTCGGCGCCCGCCGGGCGGCGGTGCTCGCCCTCAAGGAGCGCAATCGACACGACCTGGCGGCGCCGATAGGCCGAGCCGTCGCGGCAGCGCTACACCATCTGAGGGTGTACGGGCATGTGGATCCACCGGAACTGGCTCGCCTCGTGCTGATACCCGCCCCGACGCGGGCGCGTGCCGCACGCAGTCGCGGCGGTGATCCGGTGCGCCGGTTCGCCGCCGATGCCGCAGCTGCGCTGTGGCCGGAACCGGTGTCGATGGTGCCTGCACTCACGATGGCGCACGGCGTACGGGATTCCGTCGGTCTCGGTGCCGCACAGCGAGCGGCCAACATCTCCGGCAGGATTCGAGTGCGTCGCGGTGCGCCTGCTCTCGAACTCGGCTGCGGCGCAGGCTCGGCCACCTCGGTGCTGCTGATCGACGACGTGATGACCACGGGTGCAACCGCCGCCGAATCGGTAAGAGTGCTAAAGGAATTCGGAGTCCCGGTCGACGGAGTCCTGGTGGTGGCGGCAGTCTGAGACTCCCATGGACTGCTCCATCCGTGATGGGACCGCTACGTGACTGAACAAGTTCTGAGAATGTCGGCGAATTCCGCGTGAACGGTGGCACACCGGCGGATGACCGACTAACGTCGCAGTCACGTACTTGCAGAGCAAGAACCGGTGGTTCCGCTGTGTGAGGCGATGCGACTTCTCGTTACGTGGAGGTGATGCGGCTGAATCTGATGCCGGTTGGTTCCCCACTCGGCATGAGCACTTGCCGCGTCGCACCGGCGGCGTGGCCGATATCGGGAGGTACGCGTGACGACCCCTTCACAAGCTTCGGTTTTCTTCGACGAGAAGCCTTCGGACGAGTCCACCAAGACCCATGCCGACGTTGTGGTCAAAGGCCGCAACGTCGAGATCCCAGACCATTTCCGGATCTACGTATCCGAAAAACTCGCCAGGCTCGAACGTTTCGACCCCTCCATCTACCTGTTCGACGTCGAACTCCAACACGAGCGAAATCGCCGACAGGCCAAGGCATGTCAGCGCGTGGAAATCACCGCGAAGGGCAAGGGCCCCGTGGTTCGTGCCGAGGCATGTGCCGACAGTTTCTATGCAGCCCTGGAATCGGTGACCTCGAAACTGGAAAGCAGGCTGCGTCGCACGAAGGACCGTCGCAAGGTCCACTACGGAGAGAAGCGTCCCGTCTCGGTGGCCGAGGCCACCGCCGAACTCGCCGAGGACGACGATCTGGCGATCGACCCGGACATCAAACTCGACACGTTCGAGGACGAGCCGTCGGGCCCCGGTCAGATCGTGCGCACCAAGGTTCACTCCGCAGCCCCGATGAGTGTGGACGACGCACTCTACGAAATGGAACTCGTCGGCCACGACTTCTTCCTTTTCCACGATTCTGCGACCGACAGACCGTCGGTGGTGTACCGCCGTCACGCGTTCGACTACGGGTTGATCAGGCTCACATGAGCTGAGAATTACGTAGGAACACCCTGAGACGAAGCAGGCCTCACCCGGAAAACACCAGGTGGGGCCTGCTTTGGTACGTGGGTCTGTGGGCCCTGACGGTCCAGCGCCTACCATGGTTGCGTCAGGTCGCATCGGCAGGTCGCATCACCAGAGCTCGTCGCGACGTCGGAGGGGCCTGCACCGCCAACCTGTCGACCGAATACAAGTAACCGAGGATCGAGGACGAGAAAGCCCGTGCCTTCGCTGTCGTTTTCCAAGCTGCTCCGTGTCGGTGAGGGTCGCATGGTCAAGCGACTCAAGAACATCGCCGACCACGTGTCCACCCTGTCACCGGACGTCGAGGGCTTGTCCGACGACGAGCTCAGGGCCAAGACCGTCGAATTCAAGGAGCGCTACGCCAAGGGCGAAACGCTCGACGAACTCCTGCCCGAGGCCTTCGCCGTTGCGCGCGAAGCATCGTGGCGCGTCTTGAGCCAGCGGCACTTCGACGTCCAGGTGATGGGCGGAGCGGCCCTGCACTTCGGCAACGTCGCGGAGATGAAGACCGGTGAAGGCAAGACCCTGACCTGCGTCCTCCCGGCATACCTCAACGCGCTGTCCGGTGACGGAGTGCACGTCGTCACCGTCAACGACTACCTCGCCAAGCGCGACTCGGAGTGGATGGGACGAGTTCACCGTTTCCTCGGCCTCGAGACCGACGTGATCCTGTCCGGCATGACCCCGGCCGAGCGTCGTACCGCGTATGCCGCCGACATCACGTACGGAACCAACAACGAGTTCGGCTTCGACTACCTGCGCGACAACATGACGCACTCGCTCGACGATCTGGTCCAGCGGGGGCACAACTTCGCCGTGGTCGACGAGGTCGACTCGATCCTGATCGACGAGGCCCGCACGCCACTGATCATCTCGGGCCCGGCCGACGCGTCGTCCAAGTGGTACGGCGAGTTCGCCCGCATCGCACCGTTGCTGAAGAACGACGTCCACTACGAGGTGGACATCAAGAAGCGCACGGTCGGTGTGCACGAGGCAGGCGTGGAGCTGGTCGAGGATCAGCTCGGCATCGACAACCTCTACGAGGCCGCCAACTCGCCGTTGGTGAACTACCTCAACAACTCGATCAAGGCCAAGGAGCTCTACACCAAGGACAAGGACTACATCGTCCGCGACGGTGAGGTCATCATCGTCGACGAGTTCACCGGTCGTATCCTCGTCGGCCGCCGGTACAACGAGGGCATGCACCAGGCCATCGAGGCCAAGGAGAAGGTGGAGATCAAGGCCGAGAACCAGACTCTCGCCACGATCACGCTGCAGAACTACTTCCGGCTCTACGACAAGTTGTCCGGCATGACCGGTACCGCGCAGACCGAGGCCGCGGAGCTGCACCAGACCTACGGCCTCGGTGTGATCCCGATCCCGACCAACCGCCCCATGGTGCGGGTGGACAACGGCGACCTCATCTACAAGACAGAGGAAGCCAAGTTCGACGCCGTCGTCGACGACGTCGTCGAGCGACACGGCAAAGGTCAGCCCGTGCTGATCGGTACGACGAGCGTCGAGCGTTCGGAGTACCTGTCCAAGCAGTTCACTAAGCGCGGCGTCGTCCACAGCGTGCTGAACGCCAAGTTCCACGAGCAGGAAGCGACGATCGTCGCCGAGGCCGGTCGCCACGGCGCCGTCACGGTCGCCACCAACATGGCAGGGCGTGGTACCGACGTCGTGCTCGGCGGTAACCCGGACATCATCACCGACGTGCAGCTCCGCAAGCAGGGCCTCGATCCCGTCGAGACGCCCGATGAGTACCAGGCAGCGTGGGACTCCGCTCTCGAAACGGTGAAGGCTCAGGTCAAGGCCGACGCCGAGACCGTGCGCGCCGCCGGCGGCCTGTACGTCCTCGGCACCGAGCGTCACGACTCACGCCGTATCGACAACCAGCTCCGTGGTCGATCCGGTCGTCAGGGTGACCCGGGCGAATCGCGCTTCTACCTGTCGCTCGGTGACGAATTGATGCGCCGGTTCAACGGTGGTGCGCTCGAGTCGATCATGACCCGGCTCAACCTCCCGGACGACGTTCCCATCGAAGCCAAGATGGTGTCGAAGGCGATCAAGAGTGCGCAGACCCAGGTCGAGCAGCAGAACTTCGAGATCCGCAAGAACGTCTTGAAGTACGACGAGGTGATGAACCAGCAGCGCACCGTCATCTACGAGGAGCGGCGTCGCATCCTCGAGGGCGCTGACATGGAGGGCCAGGTCGAAAGCATGATCACCGACGTGATCACTGCCTACGTCAACGGCGCGACCGCCGAGGGCTACGTCGAGGACTGGGATCTCGAGCAGCTGTGGACAGCGCTGAAGACGCTCTATCCGGTGGGTCTCGACCACAAGGAGCTCTCGCACGAGAACGAATTCGGTGAGAAGAGCGACCTGACCCGCGAAGAACTCCTCGAAGCACTGCTGGCCGACGCGCGCGCCGCGTACGCCACCAGAGAGAAGAGCATCGAAGAGGTGGCGGGCGATAATGGTATGCGTGAGCTCGAACGCCGTGTGCTGCTGTCCGTCCTCGACCGCAAGTGGCGTGAACACCTCTACGAGATGGACTATCTGAAGGAAGGCATCGGCCTGCGAGCGATGGCACAGCGTGACCCGCTGGTCGAGTACCAGCGCGAAGGCTATGACATGTTCCGAGGCATGCTCGAAGGACTCAAGGAGGAGTCCGTCGGATTCCTGTTCAACCTTCAGGTCGAGGCCACACCTGCCCCAGCCGGTCCGGCCGTCGGTGCCGGCCTCGCGGTCGCACCGGGACTCGCCTCGCCCGTCGGAACTCGGGCAGCGAACACCGGCACGGCCCCGGCAGCGTCGGCTGTCGCGGGCGCGGCTCCGGCGTCGGCGGGTCAGCCCGCGCCGGCCCGTCCGGAACCGAAGAAGGAGGCGCCTGCCGCCCCCGTTCCGTCGGCCTTGCGCGCGAAGGGCCTGGACGACCGCACCGAGGAGCGTCTGACGTTCTCCGGCCCGGACGAAGACGGAGGGACCGCAGTTCGCCGGTCCGGTGTCGCGACGGCACCCAACTCGTCGGGCGGCGACGCCGCGGCGCAGGGAACGCGTCGGGAACGCCGCGAAGCCGCTCGGGCACAGTCGAAGACGTCCAAGCCGGCGCGGTCCAAGAAGAAGCGCTAGGGGTCTCGGTCACGTCGCTGCACGGCATCAGACGACGCGCAGCGACGTGACTGTCCACCCGGTGTACTTGAGGCTGCGCCGGTACTCGAGGCGGGCCGCGACCGCGAACACCCGCGTCCCGCGCGTGTAGGTTCCGAACACTTCCGTCGCGTTGCGTGCGGCGTGCGTGACGTGAATGCGACGCAGGCTGGCCGCCCCCAGCCGTCGACCCGGTGGTTCGGTGCGTGCGATCGTCCGCACCGATTCCACGACGTTCGGGGCGAACAGCTGTCCCATCTTCTCGGGCGGCCGTCGTCGATCCAGGACCTCCAGCAGCAACCGAACTGCCTGCTCGGCGCCGCGGCGAGCATCGTCGGACACCGGATTCTCGCTGTCCACCACCAACGGGCCGATGCGCGATCCGCGTGCGGCGGCAGGTCCGGAACCTTCGGGGTGCTCGTGGTGTCCGACGCTGCGCGGGAACGGGCGTCGGCGACGGGTCGGCCTGCTGCAGGCAGCAGGGACGGCCTGACTGTCCGTCACCGGCCCGTCGTTCGCACGTGCGCTGTCCGTCGGCGGTTCGAATGCTGTGGCGCGGGCGATGTACGCGAACCGGCGTGCATCCGACATGGCGTTCATTCTCGGTCCCTCCGGCGGATTCGGCTTCTTGGTAATTCAGACGGAACCGAGGCGCAGTCGGTTCCATCGAACGTCGGCCGAATGGCTGTAGCCTGTGGGTTCGTCTAGGTTCGAGTACGACGAACCACCTCGCTCGACGAGTGGTGATCGGCACGGTGTGGCTAAGGATTGGGGAACCGGTACCCGCGATGGCGAACAGACTGACAACTCAGGATGCGTCGTTCTACTTCCTCGAGGCCAGCAGTACACCGATGCATCTCGGTTCTCTCGCGGTGTTTCGCACGCCTCGCAACGGTTTCCGCTACGAGGACCTGCTGTCGCTGGTGGAGCAGCGCCTCGCTCTGGTGCCGCGGTACCGACAGAAGGTTCGGGAAGTTGCGTTCGGCCTGGCCCGGCCGGTGTGGGTGGACGACGGCGAGTTCGACATCACGTATCACATTCGCCGCTCGGCCCTACCGAAGCCGGGATCGGACGAGCAACTTCACGATCTGGTGGCGCGGCTGACGTCGCGGCCCCTGGACCGCACTCGGCCCCTGTGGGAGATGTACCTGGTCGAGGGTTTGAGCAAGAACCGGTTCGCGATCTTCACGAAGTCGCACTCGGCGCTCGTCGACGGTGAGAAGGCGCTCGAGATCGGCCAGGTCATTCTGGATGCAACCAAGAGCCCGCCCGCGATGGCGGAGGAATTGTGGATGCCTGCGCGCGAACCCAAGGAATCCGCGCTGGTGATCGACGCCATCACGGAACTGATCGCCTCCCCGAGCGAGGGAGTCGAGATCTTGCGTGGTGCCGCGGCCGGGGTGGCCGGAATCGCCGGGGGAGCGCTCGGCGCAGCGGGAAAGGTGCTGTCCGTCGTTCGGACCGCCGCCCAGACCGCGCCGACGAGCCCCCTGAACGCCCCCATCTCGAGGAACCGACGTTTCGCGGTCGCGAAGACCGAACTGACCGACTACCGCAAGATTCACACACGTTTCGACTGCTCGATCAACGACGTCGTGTTGGCCGTCGTGACCGGAGCTCTCCGCAACTGGCTGCTGTCGCGGGGCGAGCCCGTCACGGCGTCGTCGACCGTGCGCGCGATGGTTCCGATGTCGGTCTACGTCGCCGAGGATCCGTCGGGTTACGAGCGCGCGGACCGGCTGACGGGAGACCACGACCCGGAGATGCCGCCCCGCAGCGAGGTGTCGTCGTTCCTGATCGACCTGCCGGTGGGTGAGCTGAACGCGGTGGTGCGGTTGTCGCACATCGCGCACGCCACCGAGGCGCACGCCAAACAGTCTCCGGGGGTCACCGCGGACACGTTGATGCGGATCTCGGGGTTCGCGCCCGCCAGTTTGCACGCGATGGGTGCCCGGGCGGGCAGCAGGCTGTCGAGGCGCCTGTTCAATCTGATCGTCACCAATGCCCCGGGCCCACAGTTCCCTCTGTACGTGGGAGGTGCCCGTATGTTGGAGATGTTCCCCGTGTCGCCGCTGTTCGAGAACCAGGCTCTCAGTATCGGTTTGACGTCGTACGACGGATTCGTGTGCTTCGGCCTGAACGCCGATCGTGGCGCGATGCCCGACGTCGACGTCATCACCGTCCTGTTGCGCGAGGCGCTCGAAGAGCTCGTCGACGCCAGCAACGAATCGAGAGTGTGAGGTACGCGTGAGGGTCTATGTTCCGGCGACGGTCGCCATGTTGCGGACGCTGGTGGCCGACGGTGAGTTCCATCCGGTCAGTCGTACCGCGTTCGCGGTGACCCCCACCCTCCGTGAGGCCTACTCGTCGGGAGACGACGAGGAGCTGGCCGAGGTCGCGATGAACGAAGCGGCGAGGGCGTCACTGCGTCTGGTCGGTGCAGCACTGGAAGACGAGGGCGACGGTGTCGTCGACGGCTCGGTCGTGTTCCGGCGTGCGGTGATCGCCGCGGACGTGGAGGATCCGACGCTTCGGCCGGACCTGGACGACGCCGTCGTTCGGTTGAAGGAGCCGCTTCGGATGAGCGAGGTCGCGTCGGTCCACGTCGACCTCGAAGGCGCCGAGTCCGCTGTCGAGAAGGCGGTCGGGGTCGTGGATGCGGCGGACATGGGCGATCCGGACGCCGAGTTCGTCCTCGGTGATGCCGAGGATCACGCCCTCGCGTGGTACGCGACGCAGGAGCTGCCGTTCCTGTTGGAGTTTCTGTAGAAGTCGAACGCCCCAGTAACCTACGGTAGCGTAACCTTGATATGGGCCTGTTCGCGCCAGCTGGTCCAGCACGTCAGCGTTGTCTCTGTCTCGAACGAGGGGTAAGTACTTTCCGATGGATCTCAAGAAGTGGCTGGAAGCTCCCGCCGCGGGTGTATCTGCTCCCAAGCGTCCGAAGCTCAACATGTTGCGTGGCGCGATCACGCGCATCACCACACCATTGCTACCCGACGACTACCTGCACCTCGCCAACCCGTTGTGGTCGGCGCGTGAGCTGCGCGGTCGGATCGTTCGGGTGGAGCAGGAGACCGCAACGGCGGTCACTCTGGTCATCCAGCCTGGATGGGGATTCAACTTCGACTACCAGCCCGGGCAGTACATCGGGATCGGATTGCACCTCGGCGGGCGCTGGCACTGGCGCTCGTATTCGCTCACGTCCGCACCCAACTGGGACGAGAAACTGATCTCGATCACGGTGAAGGCGATGCCGGAGGGCTTCCTCTCCAGCCACCTCGTCGGCGGCGTGCCCCAGGGCACCATCGTTCGGCTGGCCGCTCCGAAGGGCAATTTCGCGCTCCCGACGCCGCCGCCGGAGAAGATTCTGTTCATCACGGCAGGCAGCGGCATCACACCCATCATCTCCATGCTCCGCACCCTGGACAGGCACGGAGACATGCCGGACACGGTGCACATTCATTCGGCACCCACCGAGGACGAAGTGATGTTCTCCGACGAGCTCGCATCGCTGGCGACCGGTCATCCGCAGTTCACCTCGCACGTGCAGTTGACCAGATCGGACGGCAAGTTCGCGTTGGCGTCGCTGGACGAGCTCTACCCGGACTGGCGCGAGCGTCAGACGTGGGCGTGTGGGCCGTCCGGCTTGCTCGAGGAGATCGAGCGAGTGTGGAAGTCGGAGGGAATCGAGGACAGACTGCACCTCGAACGCTTCGAGATCGCCCGGGCCGACACGTCCGGCAAGGGCGGCAAGGTGACCTTCTCCAAGTCGGACCGGTCCGTCGAGGTCGACGGTGCCACGAGCTTGTTGGAGGCAGGGGAGGGTCTGGGTGTGCAGATGCCGTTCGGGTGCCGGATGGGTATCTGTCAGACGTGCGTCGTGCCGTTGACGGCCGGGCACGTCATCGACTTGCGCTCGGGCAAGGAGCACGGTGAAGGCGACCGTATCCAGACCTGCATTTCGGCGGCTGCAGGCGACTGCACACTCGAGCTCTGACCGGCCGAGACGCGGTGTGAGCGTGCTCCAACCCACACGGACTTCTCAGTAAGTTCGGCTACCCTTGCACTGGCGCACAGAGGCGAAAACGCATTTCGGGCCCGCGCCCACGACTTTCGGAGGACCACGGTGGCCATCACGGACATCAAAGAGTTCGCACACCTGACCGAAGAGGACATGGAAGCCTTCGGCAGAGAATTGGACGCGGTCCGCCGCGACATCGAGGATTCGCGCGGCGAGAAGGATGCCGCGTACATCCGTCGGACCATCAAGCTGCAGCGCTGTCTCGAGTTCGGCAGCCGAATCGTGCTGTTGGGCAGCAAATACCGTCCAGCGTGGCTTGTGGGTACCGCGATGTTGAGCGTTGCGAAGATCATCGAGAACATGGAGCTCGGGCACAATGTGATGCACGGGCAGTGGGACTGGATGAACGACCCGGAGATCCATTCGGTGTCGTGGGAATGGGACCAGACGGGCCCGTCGGAGCAGTGGAAGCGCGCGCACAACTACTCCCATCACACCTACACCAACATCGTCGGCATGGACGACGACATCGGCTTCGGCATTCTCCGTATGACTCGCGACGAAGCGTGGAAGCCGATCAACCTCTTGCAGCCGATTGCCAACGTCCTCCTGGCGGCGACGTTCGAGTGGGGCATCGCTCTGCACGACTTGGACGCGCAGAAGGAACTGGACGGCGAGCACGAGAAAGAGTTCTGGAAGTCTCCGTCCAATCGTGCGTTCGCTCGCAAGATCGCCCGTCAGGTCGGCAAGGATTTCGTTCTGTTCCCCGCGTTGACCGGTCCTGCGTGGAAGAGCACTCTGACCGCCAACGCGACGGCAAATCTCGTCCGAAACCTGTGGGCCTACGCGGTCATCTTCTGCGGCCATTTCCCCGACGGTGCAGAGAAGTTCACCATCGGTCAGTTCGAGACGGAGACGCGCGCGGAGTGGTACCTGCGTCAGATGCTCGGCAGCGCCAACTTCGACGCCGGCAAGGTCATGGCGTTCATGAGCGGCAACCTGTGCTACCAGATCGAGCACCACATGTTCCCGGACCTGCCCAGCAACCGGTACGAGGAGATTTCCGAGAAGGTGCATGCGCTGTGCGAGAAGTACGACCTTCCGTACACCACCGGGTCGCTCGGGAAGCAGTACCTGCTGGCGCTGCGTACCATTCACAAGCTGTCGCTTCCTGATCAGTGGTTGCGTGCCACGTCGGACAATGCGCCCGAGACCAGTTCCGAGCGTCGGTTCAGGGCGGGTGACGAGCCGACGGTGCATGCGCTCCGAATCGATCCACTGACCGGTAAGCGTCGCGGTCTCCGTTCGGCCATTGCAGAAGCGCGGGTCACGTTGCGGAACGCGAAGAAAGAAGCCAAGCGACAGGCCAAGGCTCTCCGTCAGGCGCAGAAGTCGCGCGTGAAGTCTCTCACACCTACGGGGTCGTAACCTACGCTCCCGTAAGTTACGGTACGGTAGTGGTGAACGTGCACGACGTGCATCACCGACGACTGCCAGGAGGGCCGTAACCCGTGGCGATTTCGGACATCAAGGAATACGCGCATCTGACCGATGCGGACGTGGAGGCGCTCGGCGTCGAGCTGGATGCAATCCGCCGTGACATCGAGGCGTCTCGCGGAGAACGCGACGCACGGTACATCCGCAACACCATTCGGCTGCAGCGCACCCTGGAGATCGGTGGCCGTGCCGTCCTCTTCGCAAGCCGCAAGCGCCCGGCCTGGTTGCTCGGGGCAGGCATGCTCGGCGCCGCCAAGATCATCGAGAACATGGAGCTCGGGCACAACGTGATGCACGGGCAGTGGGACTGGATGAACGATCCGGAAATCCACTCCACGTCGTGGGAGTGGGACAACACCGGGCCGTCGGCGCACTGGAAGCAGACGCACAACTACATCCATCACAAGTACACCAACGTGCTCGGAATGGACGACGACGTCGGCTACGGACTTCTCCGTGTCACGCGCGACCAGCGGTGGAAGCCCTTCAACCTCGGCAACCCGGTCTACAACCTGCTTCTGCAGCTCTTCTTCGAATACGGCGTCGCCGCACAGCATCTCGAACTCGGCAAGGTCGCCAAGGGCCGCGTCGAGCGCGAGGAGTTCGAGCGCAAGCGTCGAGAGGTCCTCGAGAAGATCGGCAAGCAGATCGCCAAGGACTACGTGGTCTACCCGGCCCTCACCGGTCCGGCGTGGAAGAGCACGCTGACGGCCAACATCGTCGCCAACATGATCCGCAACGTCTGGACCAACACGGTCATCTTCTGCGGGCACTTCCCGGACGGTGCGGAGAAGTTCACGAAGTCGGACATGGAGGGCGAGACGCAGGGGCAGTGGTACCTGCGGCAGATGCTCGGCAGCGCGAACTTCGAGGCAGGCCCCGTCATGGAGTTCATGAGCGGCAACCTCTGCTACCAGATCGAGCATCACCTGTTCCCGGATCTGCCCAGTAATCGCCTGCGCGAGATCAAGTTCCGAGTTCTGGAACTCGCCGAGAAGTACGACCTGCCCTACACCACCGGCTCGATCGGCAAGCAGTACCTGCTGTCCTGGCGAACCATCGCCAAGCTCTCGCTGCCCAACAAGTACCTCAAGGCAACCGCGGACGATGCGCCGGAGACGGCGTCGGAGCGCAAGTTCGCCGACGAGTCTCGCGGGCTGCTGACCGTCGATCCGGTCACCGGAAAACGCCGCGGATTGCGCACGGCCATCGCGGAATCGAAGAAGAAGAAAGGCATTCGCGGCCTCGTCGCGAAGTTGTCCGCCTAGGACCGTACAAGCACGGACTGGTGACCTCGTGGGTGGAACTGCACTCGCGGGGTCACCAGTTCTCGTTGGTGCGCACGGCTTCCAGCAGTAGACGGACCGCAGCGACGCGTCTCGCTGCATCGCCGGTCAACGTATCGAGCGCGCACTCCGGGTCCGCCGGAGGACCGAGGTGAGTACACCCACGCGGGCAGTCATCGATGGCGTCCGCCAGGTCGGAGAACGCGGCCACCACGTTCTCCGGTGAAATGTGCGCGAGCCCGAAGGATCGAATGCCAGGGGTGTCCACCACCCACCCGCCTCCCGGCAACGGAAGTGCAATCGACTGCGTCGACGTGTGACGGCCCTTGCCGACACCGGACACCGTGCCGGTTGCGCGCTTCGCGTCGGGCACCAACCTGTTCACCAACGTCGATTTCCCGACGCCGGAGTGGCCGATGAGTGCGGTGACGCTGTCGGTCAGCCGTGCGGTGAGGTCGGTCAGATCCTCGCTCTGCCCGGCCAGCACCACCGGGACGTCGAGGTCGGCGAACGCCGAGGCGAACTCGTGTGGGTCGGCCAGATCGCTCTTGGTCAGGCACAGAACAGGTTTCAGACCGCCGACGTATGCGGCGACGAGCGCACGCTCGACGAATCCGGTGCGCGGCGGAGGGTCGGCCAGTGCGGCGACGATCAACAGTTGTTCGGCATTGGCGACCACGACACGTTCGTACGGATCGGTGTCGTCGGCAGTACGGCGAAGCACGGTCCGGCGCTCGGACACCCGAACGATGCGAGCCAACGTGTCCACCTTGCCGGACAGGTCTCCCACGATGTCGACATCGTCTCCGACGACGATGGGTGTGCGACCCAGTTCGCGTGCGCGCATGGTGACGACCGGCCGGGACGGGTCCCCTCCGAGAACGCATCCCCACCGGCCGCGGTCCACGGACACGACCATTCCCGACTGGGCATCGGCATGGTCGGGTCGCGTCTTCGTCCGGGGGCGTGAGCTCTTGCCCGGGCGGATGCGGACGTCCGACTCGTCGTAGCGGCGACTCAGGACGAAACACCTTCGGTGGTCGGCCGTGTCCCTCGCCCCGCGAGCGGCGAGTCTCCCAGCATCGAGGCCCACAGATTTTCGAAACCTGGGAGCGTTTTCGCGGTGGTTCCGATGTCGTCGACTTCCACTCCGGGGACCACCAGTCCGAGAATTGCTCCTGCCGTTGCCATCCGGTGGTCCGCGTACGCTCGCCACACCCCGCCGTGCAGGGCCGCGGGTGCGATGTCCAGACCGTCGTCGGTCTCGGTCGCGTTCCCGCCCAGTCGGCGGATCTCCGCGACAAGTGCTGCGAGACGGTCGGTTTCGTGTCCGCGCAGGTGAGCGATTCCGCGTAGGTGCGATGGGCGGTCCGCAAGCGCGGCGAGAGCCGCCACCGTGGGTGTGAGCTCGCCGACGTCGTGCAGGTCGATGTCGACTCCGGTCGATGTCGCCCCGCCTCGCACCTCGAGGGTTCCGTTCTCGAGGGTTACCGTGGCGCCCATGGATTCGAGAATTCCTCGGATGGCATCACCCGGTTGCGTCGTCGACGACGGCCAGTTCGGAACCCGTACGACACCTCCGGTCACCGCCGCCGCGGCCAGGAACGGTGTCGCGTTCGACAGGTCGGGTTCGACCACCCACGACACGGCGTCGACCGGGCCGGGATGCACGCGCCAGGTGTCCGCGTCGCCGCTGTCGGCCGGAGTGCTCACCTGCACACCTGCGCGCCGGAGCATCTCGACCGTCATGTCGATGTGCGGCATCGACGGTACGGGCTTTCCAGTGTGGTGAATGGTGATGCCGTCGTCGAACGCGGCTGCGCTGAGCATCAGCCCGGACACGAACTGCGAAGAACCCGAGGCGTCGATGTCGACGGCCCCGCCCCGCAGAGTGCCGGACCCGGTGACGGTGAACGGCAGCGAATCCCCGGCCACGTCGGCTCCCAGGTGGCGTAGCGCGCCCAGAATGGTGTCCAGCGGCCGGGTCCGTGCCTGCTCGTCACCGTCGAAACGCACCACACCGTCCGCCAGGGCAGCAAGAGGCGGAACGAACCGCATCACCGTTCCGGCGAGCCCGCAATCGATCGATCCGCCGCGCAGGGCGCCGGGAGTGACCGTCAGAGACGTCGGATCGGCCGGGTCGATCGTGATACCGACTCCGAGTTGCTGCAACGCGGCGATCATCAGGTCGGTGTCACGGCTGCGCAGGGCCGCTGTGACCGTCGACTGTCCGCCTGCCAGTGCGGAGATGATCAACGCGCGATTGGTGATGGACTTGGAACCGGGCAGCGTGACGGTCGCGTCGACGGGGGCTGTGGAGAGCGGTGCGGTCCAGTTGGTCACCACACCATCTTTGCGCATCGGCGCTCAGCTGGTGGCGACGGGCGCCGTCACGGCCCGCGCGAGCCGGACGAGGTCCTTCGGGTCGAGCTCGATCTCGAACCCTCGTCTGCCTCCGCTGCAGAGAATTCGGTCCCAGGCCAGGGCAGATTCGTCGACGACGGTCGCGAGCGCTCGTTTCTGGCCGAGCGGGGAGACGCCGCCGAAGACGTACCCGGTCGATTTCTCCGCCTCCGCTCGGTCTGCCAGCACGATCTTTCTGGTACCGAGGGCCGAGGCTGCGGCTTTGAGGGAGAGTGTCGCCGTGACGGGCAGAACCGCCACCGCGAGTGTGTTGTCGGAACGCCTGAGCACCAACGTCTTGAAGATCTGGTCGGCGACGACACCGAGACGTTCGGTGAGGACGTCCGCCGCTTCCGTGCCGAACGATTCCGACCTCGGGTCGTGGTCGTAGGTGTGCACCGAGTGCTCGACCTTCTCCGCGATCAACAGAGCGACGGCAGGTGTGGAGGCGGCGGGCCGGTGCGCTGAGGGCATCGGATCACTGTAGCCAGACCGGCGCCTGGAATGACCGGGGTGAAGCCGGTGTTGAAGAGCCAAGAGGTACGCAAGGCAAGAGGAAGGGATCTGCTGTGGCAGTGACGACGACCGAGCGCCCGCTCCGGTCCGCTCCGAGTTCGAGTGCGATCTACGTGAAGGCGCTGCCTTCTCCCGCTGTAACCTGGTCGGATATGGCTACCGAAGGGATCAGCGTGGAGGAAGTCGAGCGCCCAGCTCAGGCGGAGGCCGAGGCACCGGTGGAGTCGGCGGCGGACCTGACCGAGCGGTTCGAGCGCGACGCACTGCCGATGCTGGATCAGCTCTACGGCGCGGCACTGCGGATGACGCGGAACCCGGCCGACGCCGAGGACCTGGTCCAGGAGACGTACATCAAGGCGTACTCCGCATTCCGCTCGTTTCGTGAGGGAACGAACCTCAAGGCGTGGCTGTACCGGATCCTGACCAACACGTACATCAACTCGTACCGAAAGAAGCAGCGCCAACCCGCGCAGTACCCGACGGACGAGATCACGGATTGGCAGCTGGCCGCAACGGCCGAGCACACGTCGACGGGACTGCGTTCCGCCGAGGTCGAAGCTCTCGATGCGCTGCCCGACGACGACATCAAGGCCGCGCTTCAGTCGCTGCCCGAGGAATTTCGTATGGCGGTGTACTACGCCGATGTCGAAGGTTTTCCGTACAAGGAGATCGCCGACATCATGGGCACGCCCATCGGCACCGTCATGTCCCGGCTGCACCGAGGACGTAAACAGCTCCGAGGCCTGCTGTCGGACGTGGCACGTGAACGTGGTTTCAATCGCAACGGTGCGGTCGACGCGCACGAGCAGGAGGTCTCGAAGTGACATCGGATGCGAACGACGAAGCCGAACAGAATCGGCAGTTCGAGGCGTTGGACTGCTCCGCGGTCATCGCCGACGTGTGGCTGATGCTCGACAACGAGTGCGACGAAGGCAGCCGGGCTCGGCTTCAACGTCACATCGACGAGTGTGGATCATGCTTTGCCGCGTACGGCATCGAAGAGAAGGTCAAGAGTCTGATCAGTCGCAAGTGCGGTGGTGACCAGGCGCCCGCCGGTCTGCGGGAGCGCCTGAGTATCGAGATAAGGCGAACCGTGCTGATCAAGCACACCGAGCAGGAGTGACGACGCCGGGGTAGATCCGGCCGAGGTACGACGAAGGCCGGGAAGCATCGCGCTTCCCGGCCTTCGTCGTGTGATGAGGCAAATCGTCAGCTGTTCGGACGTTTGCCGTGGTTTGCCTTGTTGTTCTTGCGACTGCGCTTCTTGCGCCCACGCTTACCCATGATGAGCTCCTCTCTACTGGTTCACTACAGTCTTTCACGAGTGGTCGGCCGCCCTGTCACGGGTGCCGGAACCACAGGCGAAACCGCCCGTGAACGAGAGGATGCCAAATGGCCGAGGACGTGCGCGCGGAAATGGTGTCGACCGTGTTCCAGATCGTGGTAACCGAGGGGGACGAGGTGGCGGTCGGGGACACTCTCGTCGTTCTCGAATCGATGAAGATGGAAATTCCGGTGCTCGCCGAGTCGGCCGGCGTGGTCAGCACCATTGCTGTCACCGTGGGCGACGTCATCAAGCAGGGCGACCTGATCGCTGTGGTCTCCTAGACTCTCACCGCCTCGCACCCGCCCACAATCGCGACGGAGCCGTCACCGTGTCGACACTGAGCGACCTGCTCGCCGAACACACCGATCTGACCGGAGAAGCCGTCGATCACCTGCAACGGGTGGTCGGGGAGTGGCAGCTCCTCGCGGATCTGTCGTTCGCGGACCTTCTTCTCTGGGTCGGAACCGACGACGTGGATGCGAGCCCGGACGCCAAGATCCTGTGCGTCGCGCAGTGCCGACCGACGACCGCACCGACGGTGTTCACCGAGGACATGGTCGGCGCCGTCGTCTCGGAGTCCCAGCACCCGACGGTCATGGATTCGCTGGTCACCCGCGACATCGTCAGCAGTGGTTCAAACACCGACAGCGTGCCGGTGCGGTGCGGCGACCACGTCATCGCGATCCTCACTCGCGACGCCAACCCGACGCGGCAGCGGACGGCAGGCGCGCTCGAGGTCGCATACCGGGGCTGCGCCGACGATCTGTGCCGGATGATCAGCGAGGGGACATTTCCCAGCCCCGTGGAACGCACCGACGTCAACTCCTCACCACGTGCAGGCGACGGCTTCATCAGGGTCGACACCGACGGCCGCGTCGTCTATGCGAGTCCGAACGCACTGTCCGCCTATCACCGGATGGGCTTGGCGACCGACCTCTCCGGGACGGATCTGGCGTCGGTGACGCGGTCGTTGATCACCGATCCGTTCGATTCCCAGGAGATCGCCGACCACATTCGTGCGTCGCTGTCGGGAAGCGAGGGATACCGGATGGAAGCCGACGCGCGCGGTGCGACGGTGTTGATCAGAACTCTGTCGCTTCGGCCGCGTGGTGAGTCGGTGGGGGCCATCGTGCTGGTGCGGGACGTGACCGAGGTCAAGCGCCGAGACCGTGCGCTGCTCAGCAAGGACGCGACCATCCGCGAGATCCATCACCGGGTGAAGAACAATCTGCAGACCGTCGCCGCTCTGCTTCGCCTGCAGTCACGGCGATTGGAGAACGACGAAGCGCGCGTGGCGTTGTCGGAGTCGGTTCGACGGGTGACGTCCATCGCGCTGGTGCACGAGATGCTGTCCATGTCGGTGGACGAAGAAATCGACCTCGACGAGATCGTCGACCGGCTGGTCCCGATCATGCTCGACGTCGCCACGGTCAACCCGCGCGTCCGCGTCGCGCGGGAAGGCAAGTTGGGCGTCTTCTCCGCCGAGCGGGCCACACCACTGGTGATGGTGTTGACCGAACTGGTGCAGAACGCCATGGAACACGGATTCGACGCCGGCACCGCGGGTGTCGTCCGCATCTCGGCCGACCGATCCGCGCGGTGGCTCGACGTCGTCATCCACGACGACGGGCGTGGTTTGCCCACAGGGTTCTCGTTGGAGAAGTCCGAGGGTCTCGGCCTGCAGATCGTCCGTACGTTGGTGTCCGTCGAACTGGGTGGCTCCCTCGGGCTCCATCCATCGCCTCGCGGGGGCACGGACGCCTCCCTCCGCGTCCCGCTCGGGCGTCGATCTCCCCGAACCTGAACAGCTGAGCGCCGGACGTCTGGGCGCCGGACAGCAAAAAACCCGGGCTCCGTCGTGGAGTCACCGGGTTCTGCTGTGCCCGGGCGAACCGGGGTGAGGGACTGGCCCTCACCGGTTCACCGGGAGTTATACGGAGCTACGCGCCCGCGTACGTGCATTGCGACGCTTCAGCGCGCGACGCTCGTCTTCGCTCATACCGCCCCACACGCCGGCATCCTGGCCGGACTCGAGTGCCCAGGACAGGCACTCAGCGGTGACAGGGCACCGCGTGCAGACGACCTTGGCATCGGCGATCTGCGCAAGTGCCGGGCCACTGTTTCCCACGGGGAAAAATAGTTCCGGATCTTCGTCGCGACAGATTGCCTTGTGGCGCCAGTCCATCCTCTGCTCCTTACCGGGCGCCGCAGCGCCGTGTTGATTGTTGTTACCGCGATCTGTGTCGTTGCGTTTTCGACTGATGTTCACTCGTGCGTATCCAATGTTTCCGCACTGTTGCTTGTGAATGCTTTCACGAACTTAGGGGAAGTCAAGAGATAGCCGCGCGTCCGTGGTCAAGCTCACTCTGTTAGGCTGCCTTAAGCCTCCTGCGCTCCTTTGTACCCGCTCGAGGGGCAATGTGCAGAGGTTTTCCCAGCAAAAACGCTATGACGCTGCCCACGGGCCCCGGTCTCGGCGCGTCGAAAACCGGTTGAAAACTACCCATTCGGGCAGTATCAGGACCTGTTCTCCGCGATGACCTCGAGCGCCGACGGTGTCGAGTGAAATTCGGCCTCGGTGCGCAATCCGAGGAAGTCTCCGTCCATTTGCAACCCGATGGGTTCGCTGGACGTGATCTTGATGCGTGGAACGTCGTCGACTCGAAAGAGCTTGCGTGACTTGGGTTCCGCGCCTGCCGACAGGAGTTGGCGCGATACGTTCAGGCTCGGCAGGACGCGCGTCGTCCGCATCGCGAAGAGTCCGAGTCCGGTGTCGAACGAGGTGCCCGGATTGGTGTGCACCGGACGCTCGTTCAGATAGGTCCACGGACTCGAGTTGGAAACGAAAGCGTAATGCACGCCCGTTACCGGATCGTGATCTGGAATTTCGACGGTGAGTTTCGGATCACGTCGTTTGTTGCGAAAGAAGGCGCTGACAGCGGCGCGAACGTACCGAGTCGCGGAGACGGGTCCGCCGTCCTTTCGGCCCGCGTCGATCGCCTGGCACACGTCGGCGTCGAGACCCAGACCGGCGTTGAACGTGAACCACCTGTTGTCGCAGTGGCCGAGACCGATGGTGCGGCGCGATCGCGCGGCAAGAAGGTCGATCAGCTGATTGGTGGCGGCAACCGGGTCGGCGTGGATTCCGAGTGAGCGTGCGAAGACGTTGGCGCTTCCGCCGGGGACCACGGCCAGAGCCGGGATGGGACCGATCGTGACGGCGCGCATCGATGTGGGCAGTGGGACCCCGAGCAGCCCGTTGATCACCTCGTTCACGGTGCCGTCTCCACCGTGGACGATGACCAGACCGACACCGTCCTCGCGGGCCTGGCGTGCCAGTTCCGCAGCATGATCGCGGTGGGTCGTGTGTGCCGTGGTGACGCGCACCCGACTCGACAGCGCGTGGGCCAGAAGGTCGCGGGCCGCCGGCGTGGTCGACGTTGCATTCGGGTTCACGATCAGCAGCGCGCGCACGGGGCGTCAGCCTATCCGGTTCTCGGCGTCGGTCCGGTATCGGTGTCGCGCCGGTATCGGTCACGGGGTGCCGTCGGGACAGAACCCTGTCGGGCAGGATCGGTGTTCTAGGCTTTACCGGTGTCCACGCCATCCCTGCCCTCGGTGCCTCCACCTGCGTTCAGGGCCGCAGGAGTTCTCGTCGCGGTGGAAGGAGCAGTTGCCCTCGTCGCAGCGGTAATCCTTCTCGTTCGCGCGATGAACGGCGTGGAGGACCAGGTTGCGAACGGGTACGGAACGGCTGGTTGGTTCGCGGTGATCGGCGTTGCCGTCGGCACGGCGGGAGTCGCTCTCATTCTCGGTCAGCGGTGGGGACGGGCAATCGCCCTCGTCGTTCAACTGTTGCTGTTGCCGGTCGTGTGGTCCTTGCTGACCGATTCTCACCAGCCCCTTTACGGTGCGCTGCTCGGTGCGGGCGCCCTGGCGATACTCGCGCTGCTGTTCAGCCCGCCGTCGTCGAGGTGGATGGCAGCGCAGTACGTCGATGCCGACGACGAGACGCTCTAGCTGCGGGCGGATGCGCGCGCTGCGAGTGCCCTGAGTGGTTCGCCTCCGAGGCGGAACGCTGTCCATTCGCTCTGTGCCACCGCTCCGAGAGATTCGTAGAAGCCGATCGACGGCGTGTTCCAATCCAGCACAGACCAGCCGAGTCTGGTGTACCCGTGCGTCACGCACTCGGCAGCGAGTGCAGCGAGCAGGTCGGATCCGATTCCCGACCCCCTGAGCTCCGGCTGCACGTACAGGTCTTCGAGGTAGATGCCGTTCACGCCGTCCCACGTCGAGAAGCTGAGGAACCACATCGCGAACCCGACGACCTGACCGTCGACGTCAGCGACGTGTGCGAACACCGACGGATCGGCACCGAACAGGGCCGAGCGGATCTGATCCGGACGCACGGTGCACTGCTCCCGCAGCTTCTCGTACTCGGCCAGTTCGTGGATCAGGCCGGTGATGGCGTCGACGTCTCGGTCGGTGGCCCGCCGAATCACGATGCAACTCCGGTCCGAACCGACGGATGGATGTTGTGCACCACGACCTGCCGGAACGAGTGCTCGAACCCGAGGACCGAATACGCGGCAGGGGAGAGGGCGAACCTCTTGCCCTCGGAGACCGGCAGTTCCAGCCAGCGAGTCAGCAGAGCCCTCGAGAAATGTCCGTGTCCGACGAGGACCACGTCGCGTTCGCCCAGGGCCGGAAGAATCACCGACAGCACCAGGTCCGCGCGTGCGCCGACCTGCTCGACGGACTCGCCACCCGGACACGGATGGGTCCACACGGTCCAGTGCGGCACCGTCCGTTGGATCTCGGCGGAGGTCTTTCCTTCGTAGTCTCCGTAGTCCCACTCGGACAGTGCGTCCCACTCCCGTTCGACGGTCAGCCCCGCGAGCTGCGCGGTCCGCAGCGCCCGTGTTCGTGGACTGCTGACGATCAACGGGTCACGCAGGCCGAGCTCGCCGACGAGTTCGCCTGCCGCGGCCGCTTGGCGTTCTCCGACGTCGGTCAGTGGAACGTCCGTCGTGCCGGTGTGCCGTCCCGAGGTGGCCCATTCGGTCTGGCCGTGGCGCAACAGAACTACACGTCCGGAAGCAGTAGTCCCGGAATCAGGGGTCGAGGTGGGGGTGGCGCTCATGGAAGCAATGATGCCGTGTCGGGTGTCACAGGCCTGCAGGTGGTTACCCGTACAAAACGGATTGAGTCGGACGGGCCGTCGGTGGATACTGTTCCGGTCGCGCGACGCACTCGGTTGCTCGCGCATGGGGGCTGCCCGGGGATGCATCGAACTTCTCGGGGACGGATGGTCCACCGACGGAACGGACACACCGCGCACGTTGTCGTGCGTGTTCAGGCAGATGGTGGGCAGTGTTCCTGCTCACCGAGACACGAAGGACGATCGACCATGACGCAGCCAGGGGTAAGTCCGAATCCGGTGAAGCCGGACAAGCTCGACTCCGCCGTCCTCAAGATCGCGGGTGTCGTCGTTCTCGGCGCCATCATGTCCATTCTCGACGTCACCGTGGTGAGCGTCGCGCTTCCCACGTTCATGGACGTGTTCGACGCGACGTACGCGACTGTCGCCTGGACGATGACGGGATACACGCTGGCGCTGGCGACGGTGATTCCGCTGACCGGCTGGGCGGCGGACAGGTTCGGTACCAAGCGCCTGTACATCACCGCTCTCGTGCTGTTCGTGCTCGGCTCGGTGCTCTGCAGCTTCGCGTGGGACATCACCACGCTCATCGCTTTCCGTGTGCTTCAGGGACTGGGCGGCGGCATGCTGATGCCGCTCGGCATGACGATCATGACCAGGGCCGCAGGTCCCGAGCGGATCGGTCGTGTCATGGCCGTGCTGGGCGTGCCGATGCTTCTCGGACCCATCAGCGGCCCGATCCTCGGCGGATGGCTGCTGGAGGCTGCGAGCTGGCACTGGATCTTCCTGATCAACGTTCCGATCGGCGCGGTCGCGCTGATCGCAGCAATCGTCATCTTCCCGAAGGACGATCCGACGCCGTCGGAATCGTTCGACTTCGTCGGCATGCTGATGCTCTCTCCCGGCCTCGCACTGTTCCTGTTCGGAGTGTCCTCGATTCCCGAGACCGAGACGGTGTGGGCTGTTCGCGTGCTGGTGCCGGCGATCGTCGGTTTCGTGTTGATCGTCCTGTTCGTCTTCCATGCCCTTCGCATCGAGCATCCGTTGATCGACCTCAGGTTGTTCGCCAACCGGGCGCTCACCGTGGCGGTCCTGACGACCGTCCTGTTCATGGTTGCGTTCATGGGCGCGGGTCTGCTGTTCCCGAGCTACTTCCTGCAGATCCGCGGGGAGACGACTCTGGCTGCAGGTCTGTTGCTGGCGCCCCAGGGAATCGGCGCGATGTTGACGATGCCCATCGCGGGCACCCTCGCGGACCGCATGGGCCCCGGCAAGATCGTGCTCGCGGGCATGGTGTTCATCACCGCGGGCATGGCTGTCTTCACACAGGTCGGTGCCGACACCTCGTACGTGATTCTGCTCGGTGCGCTGTTCGTCATGGGCATGGGTCTCGGTGCGACGATGATGCCGATCATGACCGCTGCTCTGCAGACGCTCACCGATCACAACGTCGCGCGAGGATCGACGTTGATGAACATCGTGCAGCAGACGGCGGGCTCGATCGGTACGGCGGTCATGTCCGTGGTGCTGACCAATCAGTTGAAGGACGTCGCGAAGGCGACGTCTCCGGTCGAGGCTCTCGACATCTCGGCGGGAGCGTTCGGCTCCACGTTCATGGTCGCGCTCGTGCTCATCGTGCTGACCTTCGTGCCGGCGTTCTTCCTGCCCCGGAAGAAGATCACTCCGGCAGAGGGTGCGGACAGCGCCAAACCGGTTATGCTGCACTGATTTCGGTGACGGGCGCGTCGGACCGGGACTGTTCCTGGCCCCTTCCCGACGCGCCCACGACCCGCTCGCTCTGGCCGATCGCCCCGATGTAGGCAAGGATCGGGGGCGTGACGACAGTACTGGCGGTAGCGAATCAAAAGGGCGGCGTCGCGAAAACCACCACGGTGGCTTCACTTGCGGCGG
This sequence comes from Rhodococcus sp. 14-2470-1a, assembly GCF_002259425.1. NCBI lineage: Bacteria > Bacillati > Actinomycetota > Actinomycetes > Mycobacteriales > Nocardiaceae > Rhodococcus > Rhodococcus sp. 14-2470-1a. The sequence continues at coordinate 91,698 of NZ_NPFZ01000001.1, read as the reverse complement.
CGCTTCATGCACTGGACCGGCGGGTTCTGGTGGTCGATCTCGACCCGCAGGGGTGCCTGACGTTCTCCCTCGGGCACAACCCGGACAAACTCGAGACGTCCGTGCACGACGTCCTGACGGGGGATACCCCGGTGGCTGAGGCGCTGCTCGAGACCGACGAGGGTATCGACCTGCTTCCGGCAACGATCGATCTCGCGGGCGCCGAGGCACTGTTGCTCATGCGTGCGGGCCGTGAATACGCGCTGAAGCGAGCGCTGGCGCCGATTCTCGACGACTACGACGTCGTGATCATCGACTGCCCGCCGTCGTTGGGTGTGTTGACACTCAACGGGTTGACGGCCGCCCGGTCGGTACTGGTGCCGCTGCAATGCGAAACACTTGCTCACCGCGGCGTCGGGCAGCTGCTGCGTACGGTCTCGGAAGTTCAGCAGATCACCAATTCCGAACTGTCGCTTCTCGGCGCGCTCCCCACGTTGTTCGACGCACGCACCACGCACAGCCGCGACGTTCTCGGTGATGTCTCCGACCGCTACTCCCTTCCGGTTCTCGATCCGCCCATTCCTCGGACGGTGCGTTTCGCGGAGGCGTCGGCGTCGGGGGCGACGGTGTTGTCGGGTCGAAAGAGCAAGGGTGCGCAGGCGTATCGAGACCTGGCGGGGAACCTGTTGGAGCACTGGGAGAACGGATCTCCGCTCCGCACCTATTCGCCCGAGGACTGACCCTCCGTGCCGGAGAGTGCAACCAGGTCGGTACCGCGTTGTTCGATGAGTACGTCGCCGACGACGGCGAGTCCGACCGGGCCGGAGTAGTCACCGCGGTCGACCGGGATCGTTCGTTCGGCGGTACCCGTCGACGGATCGATGACCGCTGTGCCGTCCTGGACCGGCAACAGCAGGCGTCCGGCCATCAGTGTGCCGGGGCCGAGCGCGCCGGGCACGGTCCACTGCGGTGACAGATCGCTCAGATCCAGTGCGACAGTGCTGGATCCGGTCCACCAGCTGAAGACGTTCGCGGCCTTGACGACCGTCGGATACAGATCGGCCGGTGCCTCGGGCACCGTCCCGTCCGGAAGATCGAATTCGGTGAGAGGCTGAGCATTGCCGTCGAACAAGGCGACCTTCGCTGGTTCACCGGAATGCGGTGGGATCGACAACGCCACCCGATCCCCCGAGGCGATGAGGACGCGCGCTCCCTCCACTGGGCCGTCGGCGCTGGTCAACGACGCGACGACGCTGGAGCCGTACTCCTGAGGTTCGGTGGCGTCCTTCGGTGCCGGGTTCATGGTGGTCAGCCGTGCACCAGATTCCTCGGGGCACTGCTCGAGTACCGCTACGCGGGAACTGTTCGACGCGGTGGACAGCAGGGTGCAGCCGGTGCGAGGTTGGGTGCCGGGGTTCTGCGGGGCGTCGACCCGTCCGTACTCGAGGGTCCGTACGAGGTCCGACCGCCAGAGTTCCATGCGCGTGTCACCCAGGGATGTGACGTAGGTTCCGTCGTCGCTGAGACGGACTTCGGAATCTGCGTCGCTGGATCGCTGAGCTTTGTGTGATCCCGTCGCCCCGTCCAGTTCGGTGACCTGTGCGCATCCGCGATCGTCGGCGAACACGGCGACGGCGGTGTTCCATGCACTTGTCACTGCGCAGAGCGGAACGTCCCTGCGGTAGCTCCACGCTGTCTCACCGGTGGACGGATCCAGACCGTCCACTCCGCCGTCGTCACCTCTCACCACGGCGCTGCCGGTGACCACCGGTGTCGACGTGAGCGGGCTCTGCGCTCGCCACACTTCGGTCAACGACGCGGGCACGGTGAGTGCGGTGGTGGCCTGCGGCAGTGGAGTGGGCGCGGTCTCGGACGTCGTGCCGTGTGCGTCGCTTCGGAACCAGATGACCCCGGCAGCGAGCACCGCGACAACCAGAATGGTTGCCGCGGCGACGAGATCCGAGCGTCGACGACGTTCGGGTGCAAGCACAGAAGAAGGCTACTCGGCTGCCGGTGCTGACGCGGGCGACGACTCGGGGGTGGAGCTCGGCTGTCCGGACGAGGCGGGCGAGCGGCGGCGGCGACGCCGACGCTTGGGTGCTGCGCCGTCACCGGACGGGGCGTCACTGCTGGTGCCCGACTCGGTCGGGGCGCTGTCCGAGGACGTATCCCCGCCTGCGGCTGTGCCGTTGGTTGCAGCTGCGGCAGTGCCGTTGGTTGTAGCTGCATCGGCCTTGCCGCCGCGGGTGCGACGGCGGGCGCGGGTTCGGCGTGGCCGAGAAGGTTCGGCTGCTGCATCCGAATCGACGGCACTGTCGACGCTGTCGGTGACTTCGCCGTTGTCGCCCGTGTGCGCGCGTTCGGTCCGCTCCGGCGCCTTCTTGATCGAGCCGGTCACGCCGTCGGGGATGCCCAGTTCCTCGAAGAGGTGCGGTGAGCTCGAGTAGGTCTCGACCGGGTCCGGGATTCCGAGGTTCAGCGCTTTGTCGATCAGCTGCCAGCGAGGGATGTCGTCCCAGTCGACGAGGGTCACGGCGATGCCGGTGCGGCCTGCGCGGCCGGTGCGGCCGATGCGGTGGACGTAGGTCTTCTCGTCCTCCGGGCACTGGTAGTTGATGACGTGAGTGACGTCGTCGATGTCGATGCCTCGCGCTGCCACATCGGTCGCGACCAGGACGTCGATGCCGCCTGTCCGGAACTTCTTCAGTGCCTTCTCACGCTGGATCTGTCCGAGGTCACCGTGCACGGCACCCACGGCGAACCCGCGTTCGAGGAGTTCCTCGGAGACCTTCTGCGCGGTGCGCTTGGTGCGGGTGAAGATCATGGTCGCTCCGCGGCCTTCTGCCTGGAGGACCTTGGACACCATCTCGACCTTGTCGAGAGCGTGCGCGCGGTAGATGTGCTGCGCGGTGCGATCGTGCACGGCGGAGGACTCTGCTTCCTCGGCACGGATGTGCGTGGGCTGCGTCAGGAACGTGCGTGCGAGCGTGATGATCGGTCCGGGCATGGTGGCCGAGAACAGCATCGTCTGGCGACCACGCGCGGAGCCTCCCGCCGAGGGACCGCTGGGCACCATGCCGAGGATGCGCTCGATGTCGGGGAGGAATCCGAGGTCGAGCATCTCGTCGGCCTCGTCGAGAACGAGTACGCCGATCTTGCCGAGGATGAGGTGGCCCTGTTTGGCGAGATCGAGGAGACGACCGGGGGTGCCGACGACGACGTCGACGCCCTTCTGCAGCTGTGCGATCTGGGCCTCGTAGGGACGCCCGCCGTAGATGGACAGGATCTCGACGGACTTGCCGCCGGACTTCAGAAACTTGGACGCATTGGTCAGATCCGAGGTCACCTGAACACACAGTTCGCGGGTGGGGACGATGACGAGCGCGCGGGGTGTTCCGTCGAGTGCCGCGGTGCCGGAGTCGGTCGTGGCTATGCGGTGCAGGAGCGGTACGCCGAAGCCGTACGTCTTGCCCATTCCGGTCCTGGCCTGACCGATGAGGTCGTCGCCGGCGAGGGCGAGGGGGAGGGTCAACTCCTGGATGGCGAAGGTCCGCTCGATGCCGATGGCCGTCAGGGACTTGACGATGTCCTCGCGAACGCCGAGTTCCGCGAAGGTCGGGGGTACGTGTGTGTCGTCGAGCTGGGCGGACAAGGTGGTGTCGCCGGTGTCGGATTCCTGGTCGATAACGATCTTGCTCAGGGGTCTGGCCTTCCTCGTGTTCACACGTACGCACAAGGAAGGGCACAGGCCTATTGCCGGCCGAAGTCGATGCCCTCGATCCTGGTCTGTGATTTCGCCTCGAGCCTCAGCCGTGTCGGTGGAACGTAGTGGTACTCGACAGGCGGCGAAGCAGTCGTAGCGACCCGGATCAGGTGCGCACACATTGTCGGTGTGGTTCGACGCGTGGAAAATCGGTCCGTGTCATCGGTCCGGGCGTCGATCCGTGCACCATGGTAGCTTGCCGACCGCCCAAAACCCGTATTCCGAGCTTTGCGGGACGTGAGAGGCATCGCGTTTCGGTGACAGCGCGCACGTGCGTCGGGCGCGACTACGATCGATTCTCATGGGAGCCCACTCGCCTGAATCGTTCGCCGCCGACGCCCTACCGACCACCCCGGAAGCCCTTCCCGACGCCACGGAAGCCCTTCCCGATGCCACGGAAGCCCTTCCCGATGCCACGGAAGCCCTTCCCGATGCCACGGAAACCTCCGATGCGCAGCCGCGGATTCCGTTCGATCATCCGGGAGTGTCCGAGCTGTACGCGGTGCTCGCGTACGGGGAGATCTCGGCGTTCTACCGCCTGGCCGAGGACGCGCGGTCGGCCCCGTCGATGCAGGGGCGGGTGGCGTTGGCGAGTATGGCGGCGGCCGAGATGAACCACTTCGAGACCCTCGTGTCCGCGTTGTCGGATCGCGGTCTCGACGTGTACTCCGCGATGGATCCTTTCGTGCGTGCGTTGGACGATTACCATGCGTCGACCAACCCGTCGACGTGGCTCGAGGTGTTGGTCAAGGCTTACGTGGGCGACGGGTTGGCCGCTGATTTCTACCGCGAGATCGCGCACACTCTCGACCCGGCCGTCGCGGCGACGGTACGAGAGGTGCTTGCCGAGACGGGTCACTCGGAGTTCGTCGTGCACGAGGTGTCCACCCGGGTGTCCGCCAGCTCGCAGGACAAGGCGCGGTTGATGTTGTGGGGGCGCAGACTGCTCGGTGAGGCGATCACGCAGGCGCAGTACGTGCTCGCGCAACGCGAGAGTCTGACCGATCTGGTGATCACGGCATCGGGTGATCTGAACGGTGTCGCCGCTCTGTTCGATCGGATGCAGGAGCAGCACGCGGAGCGCATGCGGGTGCTCGGCCTGGTCTGAGACCACGGTGTTCGCTGACAGCACACCGTCGGACGTCACCGCCGCCGCGTGGCTGCACTAGCCTGGTCGAAGCAGCTGAAGTTTCTCTACTGAGTTCGGAGGTTGGCCGTGGAGGTCAAGATCGGTGTGTCGGAAAGCTCTCGCGAGCTCGTCGTGAACAGCGCCCAGTCGCCCGAGGAGGTCGAGGCGCTCGTCGCCGAGGCACTCGCCGGCAAGAAGGACGTCCTGTCGCTGGTGGACGAGAAGGGGCGTAAGTACCTCGTCCAGTCGGCGCGAGTCGCGTACGTGGAGATCGGTCCGGCCGACGCCCGCAAGGTCGGTTTCGCCACGGTGTAAGTGCACGGAATGCACACGAGAAGAGGGGCCGCGCAGTCGATGCGCGGCCCCTCTTCCGGTGTCCGGGTAGGAAGTGTGCGAGTACGGCAGTGCCGATGTTCTAAGGTGCTTGGAGCGGCACGTGGGACAGGCCACCCCATGCCAGCGACACGGTGGTGTCGACGGCGTCTTCCTTGGAGATCGGGCGGTCCGCTTCCAGCCAGTAGCGTGCCGTGAACTGACTTGCTCCGACGAGCCCGACAGCGAGCACGCGGGCGCGGTACGGGTCCAGGCCGGAATCGTGCGCAACGAGGTCGAACACCGCGTCGACGCACGCTTCGGTCGCCTGCTCCACCCGGGCGTTGACCTGAGGGTCGCCCATCAGATCGGACTCGAACACGAGCCGGAATCCCTGGGTGTCGGTGTCGACGAAGTCGTAGAACGCGAGTACGGCAGCTCGGACGCGCTTGCGGTTGTCGGTCGTCGAACGAAGGGCCTGACGCACGCCGGCGATCAGGGTGTCGACGTAGCTCTGCAGTACTGCCAGGTAGAGCTCGAGCTTGCCGGGGAAGTGCTGGTAGAGCACCGGCTTGCTGACGCCGGCGCACTCGGCGATCTCGTCCATTCCCGACGCGTGATATCCGCGACTGACGAACACTTCGCTCGCAGCCGCGAGGAGTTGCGCGCGGCGTGCGTCGCGAGGCAACCGTGCGCTGCGCCGGTTCGCCTGTGAGGTCGAACGGTCCGAGGACATTCGATCCGCCAGTTCTGTCATGTAAGAAGTTCCCATCCGCATCGTCACCGCGCCGAAGGGGTGTCCGTAGCGCAGGTCGTGGAGCAACGATACCCGCAGCGCGCCGCATCGTCGGGACGGCGGTGCGCCAGTCGCAGTGACGAATACCAGAGAAACGGCGCTCTCACCCCGTTTCGCGTGCACTACGGCGGTGTGGGGATTGTTCTGAAGTACAAACATCGGCGCGGCGAACGGCGTATGCCGGCGACTGTGAGATTCTGGCGAGGTGAGTGACCGAGGTGGGCCGCGACGCAGCGGGAGGGCGTGGGCCGACGACGAGTACGACGACCAGCGTCCGGCCTCTGCCGCACGGCGTGTCGAGCGGCGTCACCCGGTCGAGGGTCGGAGCGGGGACGGGGACTTCTCCCGTGGTGTCGGCGGCCGGGGTTCTCACCAACCTCTGCGGGCTCAGTGGGATCCGACGGCGCGCGACGAGTCGGCTCGCACTCGGGCGCCGCGACCGCCTCGGCAGGCGAAGAAGCAGTCCAAGCTGGGCAAGTTCACGTCGGTGTACGGCTGGCGCGCCTATGCGGTTCCGGTTCTGTTGGTGGTGACGTCGTTGGTGGTTTTCGATGCGGTTCGTACCGGTGAGCCGACGACGACGGCGTCGACGGGTATCGATCAACCTGCTGATCCAGGTTTCGGTGCCCTCAGCCCGAGTGGGGATTCGACGGGTGTGATCGGTGTTCCGCCTGCTGCGGACGGCAACTTCGCGGATTCTGTTCCCTCCGGTGAGCTGCCCGACGGTGGTTCGTTCACGGTCCAGGGTGCGGGGACGTGGCATGTCGTTCCCGGATCGACCGGTCAGGTGGGCCAGGGGAGCGAACGGGTGTTCACCTACACGGTCGAGGTCGAGGACGGTGTCGACACGGCCGGTTTCGGCGGCGAGGAGTCGTTCGGCCGACTCGTCGATCAGACGTTGGGCAATCCGAAGAGCTGGACCAACGATCAACGCTTCGCGTTTCGACGGATCGATCAGGGCGAACCGGATTTCCGCATCTCGCTGACGTCTCAGATGAGCATTCGGCAGGCCTGCGGGTACGACATTCAACTCGAAGTGTCCTGCTACAACCCCGGTATCGGCCGCGTCGTGCTCAACGAGCCGCGCTGGGTTCGGGGGGCCATCGCGTTCCAGGGTGACATCGGTTCGTACCGGCAGTACCAGATCAACCACGAAGTCGGGCACGCCATCGGATACCAGCAACATCAGCCGTGTGAAACGGACGGCGGATTGGCGCCGGTGATGATGCAGCAGACGTTCGGAACCGCCAACGACGACATCGCCCGACTCGATCCGGAGGGCGTGGTTCCGATGGACGGAAAGACGTGCCGATTCAATCCGTGGCCGTATCCGCGAGGCTGATGTCGGCGAGTAGCGTGACATGAAGTCCGCCGCCGTGGCACCCGGGCCACGGTCGGCGGTGCCCGCGAGGAGAAAGCAAGTCGATGAGCGTGTTGCCGCCCCTGGTGGAACCGTCGGGCCCGTTGTCCTACGACGAGGTCGCCCGCTACAGCCGCCACCTGATCATTCCCGACGTCGGAACTGTCGGTCAGCGACGTTTGCGCGCCGCGCGTGTGCTCGTCATCGGCGCCGGGGGCCTCGGCTCGCCTGCTCTGCTGTACCTGGCCGCGGCCGGGGTGGGCACGCTGGGAATCGTGGAATTCGACGACGTCGAGTTGTCCAACCTCCAGCGTCAGGTCATTCACGGGGCGTCCGATGTGGGGCGGCCCAAGGCCGTCAGTGCGCGTGAGTCCATTCTCGAGCTCAACGACGGCGTCGACGTGCGGCTGCACCAGATTCGGCTGGACAACAGCAACGCGGTGGACCTGTTCCGGCAGTACGACCTGATTCTGGACGGCACCGACAATTTCGCGACTCGGTATCTGGTCAACGACGCTGCGATCCTGGCGGGCAAGCCGTACGTGTGGGGGTCGATCTACCGGTTCCAGGGCCAGGTATCGGTGTTCTGGGAGGACGCCCCCGGTGGTCTCGGGCTGAACTACCGCGACCTCTACCCGGAGGCGCCGCCGCCGGGACTGGTGCCGTCGTGCGCCGAAGGCGGTGTGCTCGGTGTGCTGTGCGCGTCCGTCGGTTCCATCATGGTCACCGAGGCGATCAAACTGATCACCGGAATCGGTGAGACCTTGCTGGGGCGGCTCATGATCTACGACGCGTTGTCGATGAGTTACCGAACCCTGCGCGTCCAGCGGGACCCGGATCGGCGTCCGGTCACCGAGCTGATCGACTACGACGAATTCTGCGGTGTGGTCACCGACGAGGCAGCCGATGCCGCCGAATCGTCGTCGATCACCCCCGCGGAACTCGCGGCGTTGTTGAAGGGGCCCGACGAGATCGCGCTGATCGACGTGCGTGAGCCGGTGGAGTGGGACATCGTCAGGATCGACGGCGCGACGCTCGTTCCGAAGGGTCGATTCCTGTCCGGTGAGGCGATGGCGGAGCTTCCGCAGAATCGCCGAATCGTTCTGCACTGCAAAACCGGAATTCGGTCGGCGGAGGTGTTGGCAGTGCTGAAGAAGGCCGGTTTCGCCGACGCTGTTCACCTGCACGGTGGCATCGTCGCGTGGGCTCGGCAGATCGATCCGTCTCTTCCGGTGTACTAGCGCGCCTTCCTCCCTGTCGGAAGCGGCCCACGGTAGCGTGACGAACGTGAGCTCAGTGGAACCCCCTCAGCACGTGATCTCCACGTTCGGGCTGCGCGACGTGCCTCCCGTGCCTCTCGGTGCGGATTGGGACGGTGGATGGAGGCTCGGCGACGTCGTGCTGTCCCCGGTCGCCGACCACGCGCGAGCCGCGTGGTCCGCGAAGGTGCGCGAGACCTTGGCCGTGGACGGTCTGCGTTTGGCGCGCCCGGTGCGGTCGACGGACGGCCGCTACGTCGTGAGTAGTTGGCGCGCGGACACGTTCATCGTCGGCTCGCCGGAACCGCGGCACGACGAGGTCGTCTCCCTGTCGGTGAGGCTGCATGCCGCGACTGCCGGCTTGGAACGACCGCGCTTTCTGGTGCAGCCGCCCGTCGCGCCGTGGTCCGATGCGGACGTCTTCACCGCCGCGGACCGTGCAGCGTGGGAGGCGACGCCGCTGCGTGTGGCTCGTGCGGCCGGGGCGCCGGAGGTCACCTCGGTGGACGGCAAGCAGAGCCTGGAATTGATCAAGCAGCTTGCGAGCCTCCGCAAGCCGGTGGGTGTCGGTGATCAGTTGGTGCACGGTGACCTGTTCGGGACCGTGTTGTTCGACGGAAGCGAGGCGCCGGGTATCACCGACATCGCGCCGTACTGGAGGCCGGCCTCCTGGGCAGCCGCGGTGACGGTCGTCGACGCGATCTCGTGGGGCGGAGCCGACGACGCGTTGATCGGGCGTTGGGAAGATCTCCCGGAGTGGCCGCAGATGTTGTTGCGCGCGTTGATCTTTCGATTTTCCGTTCATGCGCTCCACCCGCGTTCGACCCCGGAGGCATTCCCCGGTCTCGCGCGCACCGCGGACCTGGTCAGGCTGCTGCTCTGAGCGACGAGGGCTCGGGAGTCAGTGTTCCGGCGCCTCGAGTTCGTCGAAGAACCTCAGTGATGCCGTGCGAGCGCCTTCGGCGTCGCCGCGGACGATGGCGTCGACCAGTGCCGAGTGCTCGTCGTCGTATCCGTTGTCGTGGTCCGCGACGTGGTGGTGCATCGTCTGGACGATGATCGGCATCAGCGAGTCGTAGAACTCGAGGTAGATGGCATTGTGACTGGCCGCGACGATGGCGCGGTGGAATCTGGCATCGACCGCGATCGCGGTATCGGTGCCGTCGTGCGCCCACGCCGAGTGCCTGTCGGCGAGCGCCGCGGTCAACGCGGCGACGTCGGCAGCGTCGCGGCGTTCGGCCGCCAGCATCGCCGCGGTCACTTCGAGGGTGCGTCGCAGCTCGGTGACGTCGCGATCCTGCGCGTCGGCGAAGTACTTGCCGAGCGTTCCGCCCAGGTCCGAGGTCGCCAGCACGAATGTGCCCGACCCTTGACGGCGTTCGACCATTCCTGCGTGCACGAGGGCCTGCACTGCCTCGCGGACGGTGTTGCGGCCGGTGCCGGTCAGTTCACAGAGCTCGGCTTCGGTGGGGATTCGGGTGCCGATGGGCCAGCGTTCGGCCACGATCTCGGCCCGCAGTTGCGCTGTCACCTGCGAGATCAGGCTGGACCGTTGAACCTGCTGCACCCGTGCTCTCCCCGTCGTCGTTCGATGTTGTCGGCTTGTCGTTCGGCGGCCAGTTTAACTTCTTTGCGTCTGGTGATCCGGTCATCCTATGATTTCTGCCGTGAGTACTACCGCAACGACCGAGACCGGGGCAGGCGCCGAGGCGCAGAACCTTCTGCGCGGGCGCGTCCTGGTATTCGCCGCCATCATCGTCTCCGCGTTGACGCTCCGCGCCGCAGTGACGTCCATCAGCCCGTTGTTCGGCCGTATCGGAACCGACCTGCAGTTCGGGTCGTCCGTCGTGGGACTCATCGGCATGCTTCCTCCGGCGATGTTCGCCGTCTTCGGACTGTTGACGCCCGTCCTGGTCAAGCGAACCGGTATGGAACGCGCCGCTCTTCTCGCGATGGCGTTGACGACGGTCGGCATGGCCACGAGGGCCTTCGCTCCGGGCACCGCGTCGCTCATTCTCCTGTCCGCGGTGGCTCTCGCCGGAATGGGAATCGGCAACGTCGTCATCCCACCTCTGGTGAAGCGGTACTTCTCCGACCGACTCGCCATCGTGAGCACCATGTACATCTGCGCACTGCAGGTCAGCACCATGGTCCCGCCGTTGCTGGCGGTGCCGGTCGCCGACGCACACGGGTGGCGACTGTCCATCGGAATCTGGGCGTTCGTGGGCCTGGCCGCGGCCCTGCCCTGGCTGGGCGTGGTGATGTCGCGTCGTGGCCACGACGTCGCGGACACGACCGGCGAGGGCGGCACGTCCGCTGTGCACGAGAAGCCGCAGGGTCGTATCTGGCGGTCGTCGCTGGCCTGGGGGATGGTCGGCATGTTCGCGATGACGTCGTTCATCACCTACGCGATGCTCACGTGGCTGCCGACCGTGCTCACCGACGCAGGCATCGGGGAGGCCGCAGCAGGGGCGTCGGTGGCCGCGTTCGGTGGAATGGGTCTGATCGCGTCACTGGCCGCACCGTCGCTGTGCGCTCGGCTGCGCAACCCGTACGGCCTCGTCGTCGCCGCCGCTGTCTTCTACCTGGTGGGATTCGCCGGCCTGCATTTCACCCCGACCAGTGGAACGGTGGTGTGGGTCTGCCTCGTCGGGCTCGGCACGATGACCTTCCCGATGTCGTTGACGCTCATCAACCTTCGGACACGGACTCCGGCGGGATCATCCGGCCTGTCCGGGTTCACGCAGGGATTGGGCTACGTGGTCTCGGCGACGGGTCCGCTGTCTTTCGGTTTCCTGCACACGCTCTCCGGGGGCTGGGGCGTCCCGATCCTGGTTCTCACCGGTTGCGTCGCAGTTCTGCTTGTCGCGGGATACCAGTGCTGCAGGCCCCGCATGCTCGAAGACACGTGGTGAGGCGCAGGCGGCGACATTCATGCGCGGAGAAGATCGACCTTCGGCGACCATGTCAGTCACCCCGGCACCACAGACTTGCACAGCGTTGTAGCGGATTTGCTGTACGTATCGCTTACGACGACGGAGGCGGCAATCGTATTGTGGGAGACGCAAGCCTCTGTACACCCTCGCGTCGCAAGAAACTGTCCGCAGCATCTTCGGCAAGCAGCCCGCCAATTCCATCCGCGCTACGCCCCTCCCGACGATTTAGGGGACTCACAAGGTGACCAACTTGTACTCCGGGACAATTGCACAACCACACCGGACTGATTAAAGAATCGGATATCAAAAATCCGCAGTTGATGCATCAACGGTGGTCGTCACTTCAGCATGACGGTGCGGAAACTACCCGCAGCTATCCATTCGGTTGAATAACCGCCTCGATGGCAGGCTGGGCTGTCTCACTTTTCGGTCGGTCCGGCCGATACGCGCAGCACCGCGGCATGCGTCATGACTGCCGTACGCCGCGGTGCTGCCGGATACTGACTGTTCGTCACACCGTCAACGACTGTCCCGTCCTCGGCGAACGAGCAGGCCGAGAACCAGTGAACCGAGAACCATCCCGGTCACCGCGCTCGAACCGGACCATCGGACATCGTCGGACATGCTGAAGATCCCGGTGTACCCGACCACGAACAGGATCGCGATGGCCGCCGCTCCGCCGGCAGCCACCACGCTCGAACGTCCAGCTCCGCGGCGTATCGCCACAGCGAGCGTCGCCGCCACGATAGCGACCGCATACACAACAGCGGCAGCGCCGAACGTCGACCACCCCGCGGAAGAGACAACGACCGGAACGACAACTGCGACAACGACAACGAGGGCGATCACTCCGAGACCGGGGCCGCCGAAGAAGTCTTTCGTGCGCCGGTCCGCTCTGAGCAGTGCGTCGTTCATCAGATGTACTCCCAAATGATCCCACCGGCGCAGCTGACTGCGCCGAGCACGCCGAGCCTACGTACCAAGAACTTCGCGGCCCGGTCCCAACTGGTCAACTCGGCTTCGATGCTGGCCCAGAATCCGGTAGCAGTCAGTGACACGCCCAAGCAGGCTGCGACGACCCGCTTGATTTCGTCGACGATCCCGGCGCGGAGCAGCGGGTTGTTCTCCAGCGCCGCTGCGGACTGTTCGTAGGTGGTGCCATCCGCGAGGTACCCCACCACGCTGCCGTCGGTGCGATACTCCAGAGCCACTGTTCCTGTGAGGATTTGCTCGTTGCCGGCGGCGGCAAGCTGGTCGTTGAAGAGCACCAACTTCTCCGCGTCGATCTGCTCGACACGATCCTGATCCACTGGCTGCTCCTGCTCCTGCGCCTCGCCAGTAGTGGGACCGGGACCGACGCTGGGCTGAGCAGACGCGGGCACGGCGAAGATCGTCAAAGCGATCGCCGCGACCAAACCGGATGACACAGCAACATTTTTCACGTGCACAGCTCACTCCAATTTCTGTCTTCCCGGTTCATGGGAGGGAAGTCGATTCGGGTACGGACCGGCCAGCAAGGTCGCGCCAAGATGCTGGGCCGGGTGGAACGGCGACACGGCACGCTCACGCGAGCATGCCCATCAGCTCCCACACGGGGCTGGAAGAAGACCGTCCCGACGTGTCCCAGGATCGAACTTCACACACCGAAGCGTATTGCTGTGGAACTTACCAAACGGAGTCGGACACTGCATGGCAACGTTTGGTGTGCCGTTTACTCGACGGTCAGCACAACCAGCAAGGCGCACTGTCCCGATTCGAGGTCGAGTAGCGACGCCGACAGCTCGACGGGTTCGTATCCGCCGTCGATGGTGAGGAACCGGACTGTCAGCGCAACGCTGTGACCCGGACCGGATGTGCGCAGCTCGTCGACTGCGCGTTGCGCCGCAGGAAGGTCCGCTGGATCGATGATCGGGTTGTCCGTCGTGTTGTCGGACATCCACGCGATGCGCGGGGCCGCAGGGCCGTGCCAGTACAGCAGGTTGAGCGTATCGGGGTCGGAGATGGCTCGGTACTGCCGCGGCGGTGTCAACGCCTGCGCGATCCGATCCCCGAGTGCCGATCGTCGGGGTCTCGACTGGGGTGGAGCATGGCCGATATCGACCGAGAGCCCTCGAAGGAACCGGACTTGCGCGCCATTCTCAGTCGACGACCCGGACTTCTCAGTGACCGAGTGCACAACGAAATGCACTTGCCGATCACCGTCCGGGCGGTGTTCGACCACTGTGTACCGATCGATGCTGCGTCCGGACTTACGAGCGAGCCCGGCCAGAGCCGCGGTGTTGTGATCTCCCATGTCGAACACACGCAATGCATCCGCGATCGGACGCCGCACCGGCACACCGAGATCGGCCCAGCTCGACGACATTCCCACTGCCTCACTACGATAGGCGAATCCTTCGGCCAAATCCCATACGAAGCACCATGACGGCGAAGGAACTGCCACGAGTTCTTCCTCTGGGTGAGTGCTCACCCACACCCCGTGCACACGGCTGAGAACGCTGTCGATGACTGGCACTGCTGTGAGGCGTCTCGATCGCGAAATGCTCACGCTGACTGGGTCCTTCGCGCGGACCGATGCCCGTACAACCTCCAGCATGCGGTCCTGATTTCGAGTCACCACCGACTGCAGCGGTACACCGGATCGCACTTTGTCTCCGACCACCACCACCGACATCGCCCGCAGATCGACCACATCGACAAGCAACCAACTGCTCTTCCCCGCTGTCACCGTTCGACCATCGCACACACGGCCGCGATGGGGGTGCATGCGTCAGTGCACGCACTGGGCTCGGACCTCTCGGGCGACGAAGGCGACGTCGTCGACGACATGGGTGTTCAGCCACATCTTGGCCGTGAGCAGGCCGGCGTTGCCGGAAGCGCACACCGCGGAGACGTTCATGGTAGGGCCGTGAAAGTGGTGTCCTGCATGAGTTGGGAGATCGGTGTCGAGGGCATCAGTTTCAGGTAGTCCCGCACCCGCCGTCCAGCCGCGGGTGTAGGCGTCGGTGATGGCCTCATTCGCAGCGGTGCGCGGCTGAACCGGCTCGCCGATCCGTCGGCACCGGCGCCGCCGTCGGGGATTTTCGCCAACCACCGGGCCGTTCGCCACCGAACCGCGGGATGCGCGCCGAGCGGAAACAGTGCAGCGTCGGTGGTGACCGCGACGGCGTCCTCACGGCAGGCGTTCCGTGTTCGTGAGACCAAGTTAATCAAGGGGTCACCGCGCGCAGCGCCCGCGCAACATGGCTTTTCTATCTTTGGGTCTCCCACGCGATCAGGAGGCCCACGTGACCAGCATTCCCGAGGCACCACAAGCCGATGCGGCGCCCGAATCGACACCCACACCGTCGACACCCCCTCCGGGGACGGTGCCGGTGTCGATCAAGCACCGCATCAGCCACTGGAACTCCGAGGACGTCGCGGCCTGGGAGGCCGGTGGAAAGGCGATCGCGAAGCGGAATCTGATCTGGTCCGTAGTCGCCGAGCACGTCGGCTTCTCCATCTGGTCGATCTGGTCGGTCATGGTGCTGTTCATGCCTGTGTCGGTGTACGGAATCGACGCCGCAGGAAAATTCTTCCTCGTCGCCGTTCCCACGCTCGTCGGCGCTGTGCTTCGTATCCCGTACACCTTCGCGACAGCGAAGTTCGGCGGTCGGAACTGGACGATCTTCAGCGCTCTCGTACTTCTGGTCCCGACGGTGCTGACCATGTACTTCATGCTGAACCCGGCGTCGTACACGACCTACATCGTCGTCGCGGCGTTCGCGGGCCTCGGCGGCGGCAACTTCGCATCGTCGATGACCAACATCAATGCGTTCTACCCGCAGCGTGAGAAGGGCTGGGCGCTCGGCCTGAACGCCGGCGGCGGCAACATCGGCGTTCCCGTCATTCAGCTGATCGGTCTGCTCGTGATCGCGACGATCGGCAACACGGCACCGGAGATCGTCTGCGCCGTCTACCTCGTCTTCATCGCGATCGCCGCAGTCGGCGCCGCATTGTTCATGGACAACCTCGACAACCAGAAGACCAACGGGCGCTCCATGATCGACGTCCTCAGGTTCTCGGACTCGTGGTGGATCGCGTTCCTCTACATCGGCACCTTCGGTTCGTTCATCGGTTTCAGCTTCGCGTTCGGCCAGGTGTTGCAGATCAACTTCCTCGCGGGATTGACCGACGGTGCACCGGCGACGGCCGCCCAGCAGGCGCAGGCGTCACTCCACGCAGCTCAGATCGCTTTCCTCGGTCCACTTCTCGGATCTATCTCCCGCCCGTTCGGCGGCAAGCTCGCGGACAAGATCGGTGGCGGCAAGATCACGCTGTACACCTTCGTGTCGATGGTGTTCGCCACCGGCATTCTGGTGGCCGCAAGCACCTGGGACGACAACACCGCGGGGGCAGCCAGCGGCACGATGATGGCGCTGTTCGTCGTCGGATTCATCCTGCTGTTCCTGCTGTCCGGTCTCGGCAACGGCTCGGTCTACAAGATGATTCCGGCGATTTTCGCCGCCAAATCAACCGAGCTGCAGGGCATGTCGACCGAGGAACAGCAGCACTGGTCCCGCCGGATGTCCGGAGCGCTCATCGGAATCGCAGGCGCCATCGGCGCCTTGGGCGGCGTCGGCATCAACCTGGTTCTGCGCGCGTCGTACTCCGGTGAGGCGAAGTCCGCGACCACGGCCTTCTGGGTGTTCCTCGCCTTCTACGTACTGTGCTGCGCGGTGACATACGCCGTCTACCTGCGCAGACCGCGTGTAATCGCCGACGAGGCGACCCAGTCCTCGGTGGAAGTCTGACGCCCTCCCCGTCTTTCAATGCTCTGCAGTAATTCTCGGAAGGAACCCCTGATGAAGAACGCGACGAAGAACGCGGTGGTCATCGGTCACGGCATGGTCGGACATCGCTTCGTCGAGGCATTGCGGTCTCGCGACGAGGCAGCGGAATGGAAAGTCACCGTCCTCTGCGAGGAGGCGCTGCCTGCCTACGACCGCGTCGGTCTGTCGTCGTACGTCGGGGCCTGGGATCACAAGGAACTGGCGCTCGCCGGCAACGACTACCCGGGCGACGCCGCGGTGGACATGCGGCTCGGTGTCCGCGCGGACAGCGTCGACCGCGAAGGTAGGACGGTTGCGACGTCGACCGGTGAGGTGATCGGTTACGACGCACTGGTGTTCGCGACTGGCTCCTACCCGTTCGTGCCGCCCATAACCGGACACGACCTGGACAAGTGCTTCGTCTACCGCACCCTGGACGATCTGGATCGCATTCGCGCCCGCGCCGACGCGGCGGGACCGGGCGCGGTCGGCGTGGTCGTCGGCGGTGGCCTCCTGGGGCTGGAGGCAGCCAATGCGCTGAAGAAGCTCGGAATGACTCCGCACGTCATCGAGTTCGCGCCGCGGTTGATGCCGCTGCAGGTCGATGAAGGCGGCGGCGCGCTCCTGGCGCGGCTGGTGACCGATCTGGGGCTCAACGTGCACACCGGCGTCGGAACGTCGTCCATCACCGAGAACGACAGCGCCGGGCTGACGGTCGAACTGTCCGACGGCAGCACCATCGACGCAGCCCTGCTGGTCTTCTCCGCGGGCGTGCGCCCACAGGATCGTCTGGCACGGGAGAGCGGCCTCGACGTCGGGGAACGTGGCGGCATCCTTGTCGACGCCGGGTGCCGCACATCCGATTCGGCAGTGTTCGCCATCGGTGAGTGCGCCGCCGTCGACGGTCGCTGCTACGGATTGGTCGCCCCGGGGTACTCGACGGCGGAGGTCGTCGCGGACAGGTTGCTCGGCGGCGCCGCCGAGTTCCCGGGCGCGGACATGTCCACCAAACTCAAATTGATGGGCGTGGATGTCGCCAGTTTCGGTGACGCCATGGCCGCAACGCCGGGTGCACTCGAGGTCGTTTTCAGCGACGCACCGAAGGGGACGTACGCCAAACTTGTCGTCTCCGACGATGCGAAGACGTTGCTCGGTGGGATTCTCGTCGGCGATGCCACCGCCTACTCGCTGCTGCGTCCGCTCGTCGGTCGTGAATTGCCGGGCGATCCAGGCTCGTTGATCTCACCCGTAGCGGAAAAAGTGGGCATCGGCGCACTTCCCGACGAGGCCGAGATCTGCTCGTGCAACGGTGTCACCAAAGGTGCGATCTGCGGCGCGATCGCGGACGGGGCGTGCGATGTCGCCTCGGTCAAGAGCTGCACCACTGCCGGTACCACCTGCGGAGGCTGCCTGCCGTCCATCAAGCAACTGTTGGCGGCGTCCGGTGTCGTGATGTCGAAGGCACTGTGCGAGCACTTCGGTCAGTCCCGCGCGGAACTGTTCGAGATCGTCCGCGCGACCAACACGCGCACGTTCTCGTCGCTGATCGCCAAGTACGGCACGGGAAGTGGCTGCGATATCTGCAAACCTGTCGTCGCGTCGATTCTGGCGTCCACTTCCTCGGACCACATTCTCGACGGCGAACAGGCGTCTCTGCAGGACACCAACGATCACTTCCTGGCGAACATCCAGAAGAACGGAACCTACTCGGTCGTACCGCGAATGCCGGGCGGCGAGTGCACCCCGGAGCAACTCATCGTCATCGGTGAGGTCGCCCGCGACTTCGGCCTCTACACCAAGGTCACCGGTGGCCAGCGCATCGATCTGTTCGGTGCACGCGTCGAGCAGTTGCCCGCCATCTGGAAGCGACTGGTCGACGCAGGCATGGAATCCGGCCAGGCGTACGGAAAATCGCTGCGGACGGTGAAGAGCTGCGTCGGGTCGAGCTGGTGCCGATACGGTGTCCAGGATTCGGTGGGAATGGCCGTCGATCTCGAAAACCGTTACCGCGGACTGCGGTCCCCGCACAAGATCAAGTTCGGAGTGTCCGGCTGTGCACGCGAGTGCGCCGAGGCCCGTGGAAAGGATGTCGGCGTCATCGCGACCGAACACGGCTGGAACCTGTACGTCGGTGGCAACGGCGGACAGTCTCCGAAGCACGCTCAGCTGCTGGCGTCGAACCTCGACGATGCGACCCTGGTCAGTTACATCGACAGGTACCTCATGTTCTACGTGCGGACAGCGGACCGGCTCCAGCGCACCGCGCCGTGGCTCGATTCTCTCGACGGTGGTCTCGACCATCTGAAGGCCGTCGTGTGCGAGGACAGCCTGGGCATCGGCGCCGAGTTGGAGGCCGACATGGAGCGCCACGTCGCGGGCTACAAGGACGAATGGGTAGGCGTACTCGAAGACGAGGAGAAGCTCGGCCGCTTCGTGTCGTTCGTCAACGCTCCCGCGGAGTCGGACCCGACCATCTCGTTCGACGACACCGGCCGGCGCAAGGTGCCGGTGTTGATGGGCATGCCGAAGATCGGCGCCTGAGCACCTCACGCGGGTCGGTTCCCGGGTCTGCACGCATGTGCACACCCGGGTAATCGGCCCTTAACGACGAAGAAACATCGGCACAGTGCAATTGCATCAGGAGGTCCGACACCATGACTGTCATCGATTCGCTCAGTACCACCACACCGGCCGCGGGCGGCACTCATTCGGCTCGTGAGTGGACACCGGCGTGCACCGTCGATTCCCTGGTACCCGGCAGGGGAGTAGCCGTGCTGTTGCGCGGAGGCACACAGGTAGCCCTGTTCCTGCTCGAGACGGGCGAGACCTACGCCGTCGGCAACGTTGACCCATTCGGTCGCGCGGCCGTCATGTCCAGAGGACTCGTCGGCGATCGGGCCGGGGAGGCGACCGTCGCGTCGCCGCTGCTCAAGCAGGTTTTCTCGCTGGTCGACGGACGGTGCCTCGACGACGAGAGCGTCGGCCTCGGTTCCTTCGAGACCAGGACGGACGGCGGCGTCATCCACGTGCGGGGCGAATCGACGTGACGAGTGCAGCCGAGGCGGGAACGGAGTCGTGCGCTGCGACACCGATCTCGGGGGAGCCTCTGGCCGGATTCGCCGTCGGGATCACCGCGTCACGCCGGGCCGACGAGCTCGAGACACTGCTGCAACGACGAGGTGCGACGGTCATGCACGCACCCGCGATCCGAATCATCCCGCTGGCCGACGACGCCGAGTTGGAACGCGTCACCGAGGAAATCATTGCCGACCCTCCCGAGATAACCGTCGCCACCACGGGTATCGGTTTTCGAGGATGGATCGAGGCCGCGGAGGGGTGGGGCCGAGCGGAAGCGTTGAACGAGGCCCTCGCGGCGTCGAGAGTTCTTGCTCGCGGGCCCAAGGCGAAGGGCGCCATTCGAGCCGCCGACTTGCGAGAAGAGTGGAGCCCGGCGTCCGAATCCTCGGCGGAGGTGCTCGAACACCTGCTCGCCGAGGGCGTAGAGGGCACACGGATCGCGGTTCAGCTGCACGGTGCCACGACCGAATGGGAGCCGGTGCCCGATTTCTGCGAGGCGTTGCGCAATGCCGGCGCCGAGGTCGTGCCGGTTCCGGTGTACCGGTGGACGGCTCCCGACGACAGCTCACCGATGGACCGGATGATCGAGGCCGTCGTCCTGGGGGATCTCGACGCGATCAGCTTCACGAGCGCCCCGGCGGTGGTGTCGCTGTTGATGCGGGCGGACGAGAACGGTGTTCTGGACGCGTTGCTGCATTCTTTGCGGACGCGCGTTCTCGCCGTGTGCGTCGGACCGGTCACCGCGGCGCCGTTGGAACAATCGAACGTGCCGACGACGCAACCGACGCGGGCCCGGCTGGGATCGCTCGCGCGGCACATCGCCGAGGAACTACCGAGACGTGCCGCTCCGATGAGCGCAGGCGGTCACTCGCTGAGTGTGCGGAGTCGATGCGTCGTCGTCGACGGTGTCGTTCGGGCGGTGTCTCCGGCAGGCATGGCGATCCTGAAGACGTTGGCTGCCACACCGGGCCGCGTCGTGTCCAGGGACGATCTGCTCGGCGCTCTCCCGGGAGGCGGCGACGACACCCATGCCGTCGAGACGGCCATGACGAGACTGAGATCCTCCCTCGGTGCGCCGAAAGTGATTCAGACAGTGGTCAAGCGGGGCTATCGACTCGCGATCGATCCGGTCGACACACTCCCCGATGCACCATCCGACACCGGCGTCGCTGCCGAGAGCGTCGGTGTAGCTGCATACCAGGAAGGAAGCAAGTACTGACATGAACGGTATTCGCTCTGCCGCAACACCTTCGCTGGTGTTGGTGGCCCATGGAACTCGCAATCCACGCGGCGTCGAAATGATCGCGACACTGGCCGAGGCCGTCGGCGCCGAGGTCGGACCGACCCGGGTGGCGTTCGTCGACGTGCTGGGGCCGTCCCCGGCCGAGGTGCTGCGCGAGCTGGAGGGTCCCGCTGTGGTGGTCCCGGCGTTTCTGGCGTCCGGGTATCACGTGCACACCGATGTTCCACGTGAGGTCGCCGCGAGCGAGCATCCGTGCACGACGGTGACGCCGGCACTCGGACCGGACCGTGTGTTCGCCCGAGTGATGGTGGACCGACTGCTCGCGGCGGGCTGGCGACCGGGTGATGCCATCGTGTTCGCTGCGGCCGGGTCGTCGGATCGGCGCGCCCTCGCCGAACATCGCCGCGCTGCACTGATGGTGGCCGAACTGACCGACGTGCCGGTCCGGATCGGCTATGTCGCGACCGCCAGCCCCACCGTTCCCGACGCCGTGGCGACACTACGGTCGTACGGCCACCAGCGGGTGTTCGTGGCGTCGTATCTGTTGGCACGAGGGCTCTTTCACGACCGACTGTCCGACGCCGGGAGCGACGGCGTGGCCGATCCTCTCGGGCTGCATCAGGGCATCGTGGACCTCGTCGTCGACCGATTCCGTAGCGGCTCCGCCGAGCTTGCGGCGCGGTCGAACGACTACTCGCGCGGGTCCGTGCGGTAGTTCACCGAGGCAGGAGCACCAGTTCGACGGGTACGTCGGGGTCGTGCTCCGGCGGGATCAACGCCACGGCGTCGCTGTCGATCAGAGTGCGCAGATGGGCGGTCCCGATGCCGGGGGAGACGCGCCAGCCAGTGCCGTCCCGCACAACGGGCACGATGCGTGTCGTCGACGCCTTGTCGGTCCCGCTCACGTACCCCAGCAGCGGAGGTCGGGGAGTTCGCGCTGTGAGAGCGTCGACGACGGCGGGTCCAGTCACCATGACCGTCGCGACGGCCGCGAACGGATTACCGGGCAGTCCGAGCACCACCGTACCGTCCGGTAGCACCGCTGTGATCTGCGAACCGCCCGGACGGACGCGCGTGCGGTGCACCACGACGTCCGCGTCCGCGTCGACGAGCGCGCTGCGCAGAGAATCGGCGGCTCCGCCTCCGGTCGCACCGACGACGACGACGAGATCGGCGTCGGTGGGGTCGGCGAGGAGATCGTCGAACGCCGTGGGCGAATCGTCGAGGTGTTCCGAGTCGGTCGTGGAGATGCCGCACGCAGCCAGATAGTTCGGCAAGACCGGCCCGATGGTGTCGCGGGTCTGCCCTGGTTGTAGCTCGCCGGGTCCCCGAATCTCGTTCCCGCTGAGAATTATTCGTGCTCGGACCGGTCCGCGTACTGCGATGTCCTCGATCTCGGCGCCGAGGGCGACGGACACGAGGGCGGCCCCGATGTCGGTTCCCGCCGGGGCGAGTACCGTTCCGGCGATCCAATCCTCGCCCGCACGCCGAGTGTCGTCGCGCACGGGTGCACCCTCGGCTCGATTCAAGTCGTCACCGGACACTCGCACGTCTTCGTCCCGTACCACCGAGTCCGCTCCCGCGGGAACGAGGGCACCGGTGGCGATGCGCATGGCTTCCCCGCGCCCCAGCGGCCGGTGGCCCGATGTGCCTGCGAATGCGATCTCGCTGCGAATCGTCCACGGCCCCGTCCCGCACACCGCGTATCCGTCCATCGCCGAGATGTCGACCGGCGGCAGAGGGGCCGACGCGATCACGGGCTCGCTCGAGGTCGCACCGAGAGCGTCACGGGTGGCCGTACGTCGGGTCGGAATGGGGCGCAGCCGGTTTCGGATCGTCTCGCGTGCCTCGTCGACGGTCGGTACGGGTCGAGCCGGCAAGTACTCGGCGAGGTGTCGCCGCGCCAGACTCAGATGCTCGGGAGTGTCGCAGTCGTCGACGCCGTCGATGCGGATCACGCGGTGATCCTGCGGAATCAACGCACGCATCGGCAGATCCCGCGTGTCCGGGAGATCGTCGATGCTGCGCCTGAGCGCTGCGGTGTTCCAGACACCGAAGAGGTACTGCGTGCGTCCGTCGCCGTCTGCCGCGAAGGTGGCGGCAGCAGCGTCCGACTCCGCCACGAGGCGATCGATCGCCGCGGCGTCGACGAACGGGAGATCCGCGGCCAGTATCAGAAGTGCGTTCGCGTCACCGGTACCGACGCTGCGATCGCGGAGGGCGTCCAACCCCGCTGCGATCGCCGCGACCGGCCCGGACCCGGCGGGATTCTCGCGGGTTTGCACGATGTGCGGCGCCAACTCCGGTCGATGCGGTCCGACGACGACGATGGTGTCTGCTACCGCGGCCGCGTCGATCATTCTCTGCAGCATGCTGATTCGGCCGACGGTCAGGCCTGGTTTGTCGACGCCGTGCATCCTGCGTGCGGCGCCTCCCGCAAGGATGACCGCGTCGACACCGGTGATGCTCATGTCGGGAGCGGCACGTTCTGCAGCCGAACCTGCCCCCGGGCAATGGCCTTTCCGCTGTCCGTGGCGGTGATCGTGACCAGCCACAGTTGCTGAATTCGGCCTTGCTGCAGCGGCTCTGCGACGACGTCCACTCTGCCGCCCTTACTGGCGCGAAGGAAATCGGTACCGTTGTGCACACCGACGGCGAACTCGCCTCGATCCTTCACCGCTTCGCTCGCGCCGATGCTCGCAGCGGATTCGACTGCCGCGGTGTAGACCCCACCGTGCACGACGCCCCACGGAGTGTGATGGTCCTCCGACAGCTCGATGTGGCCGACCACCCGAGTTCCGGAGACCTCGTCGACGACCAGTCCGGCTGCCGCGACGAACGGGCTCGCCTTACCGAGTGCGTACTTGGCAGTCGGGCGAGGATCGAACGGTCCGAGGTTCATGCTTTCCGAGGTTAGTCGGCGCCGAACGCGAACCGAATTTCCCCCAGGCGCACCCGCCCGTCGACGGCGAGGACGCCTTCGCTCCGCAGGTTCTCCAACTGACGAGTCGCGAGGTGAGCTGCCGGTCTGCCGCTCACCGGCAGCACCCGATGCCATGGCAGGTCCGCAGAGTCGGTGCGCATGATCCACGCCACGATGCGCGGACTCGACAGGCCCGCTGCGGCAGCGATGTCCCCGTAGGTACTGACGCGTCCAGCAGGAATCGACGCGACGAGTTCGCGGACCCGTTCGACCTGCTCCTCGGTGATCGCTGCCATCTACAGGAGCCGACGCACCAGCTCGGCGACCTCTGCGGGCTTGGCCTGAGCCACCATGTGGTCGCAGTCGAACTCGAGGACGGTCAGGTTGTCCCCGAGTCGATCGGACAACGCGGCCTTGAACTTGTCTCCGACGTACGGAGGTTGCACGCGCATCGCCTGCACCAGAATCGTCGGCACATCGGCAGGAGGAACCACGAGCGGCCGGGCGAGTTCACCCCACGACGAGACGATCGCCGGGGTCGAGATCCGCCAGGCGACACGCCCCTTGTCGGCGTCGACGAGGTGGTCCTCCACCTCCTGATCGAGCAAAGCCGGATCGACGTCGGCCCACGCGCCGTTCAGTTTCTCCGACTTGGCTTCCTCGGCGTCGGTGTAATCGGGGAACTTGGCCGTGAGCCCAGCCACTTCGAGGAGGTCGGACGGGTCCAGCTCGATCGCCGGATCGAGCAACAGCAACCCGCGTACCTTCTCGGGACGGGACTTCGCGAGGTGTACGGCAAGCGCACCACCGTAGGAGTGACCGACGACCACCACCGGGCCCCGAGCATGCGCGTCGAGCAGCTCGCTCAAGCCGTCGACCTGAGCGTCGATGTCCCACGGCGGCGTCCACGGAGACCGGCCGTGGCCGACGAGATCGGGAGCCAGCACGCGAACATCGGCGAGATGCTGGTGGGCCAGGTGCGCCCAGCGTGCGCCGTGTCCCGTCATTCCGTGAACAGCGAGAACTTCGGGTCCGTCGGCGGGACCGTACGTGTAAGAGTTCAACTTCGGCACGGCTCAACTATGCCGTAGCCGGAGTTCTGTCGCTCGTTCCGCAGTCCGAGGTGTGCATGACATGTCGGTGGCCCATGATCCAATCGAGGAATGAGTTCGGACAGTCGGAGCGGCACCCAGCACGGGGGTAGGCACGCCGCTGCGGCCACCCTCGTGCGGGCACCGAAGGTCGCCGTACCGCCCCGGACGTGGACGGGTTCTGCGGCGCACATGCTCGCCGGGCGGACCGACGCCGTGTCCGCTGCGGTGGACGGCGCACCCGCCTGGCAGCCGTGGCAGGTGATCGGAGGTCCGGGTACTGGTAAGTCCTCCCTGGTCGCGGACTACGCGGTGTCGCGGATCGTCGCCGGTGACCCGGAAGCGGTCCTCGTGCTGACTCAGTCGAAGCGCGCGGCCACCGCGATGCGTCAGCAGATCACCGGGGGATTGTTCGCCGGTGAGCACGCCGTGCGCGCAACACGGGAGCCCCTGGTACGAACGGTACATTCCTACGCTTTCGCTGTGCTGCGCCTGCAGGCGGCCATTCACGGCAACCCGCCCCCTCGGCTGCTCACCGGCGCCGAACAGGACGCCGTCGTCCGCGAGATGCTGCGCGGCGACCTCGAGGACGGAGCCCAGGACTGGCCGGACCGATTGCGTCCCGCGCTCGGCATGGCGGGGTTCGTCACCGCGGTACGCGACCTCATGCTGCGTTCGGCAGAACGCGGGATCGGTCCGGAGGATCTGGTGAAACTGGGTCGTAAGCATGCGCGTCCGGAGTGGATGGCCGTCGGAAAGTTCGCCGCGCGGTACGAGCAAGCGATGCTGCTGCGCGGAGCCGTCGGAGTCGAGGCGGCAGGCGCGTCGGCACCCGGGCTGGACGCTGCCGAACTCATCGGCAGTGCACTGATGGCGTTCGCCACCGACCCCGATCTCCTTCATTCCGAGCGCGCCCGCATCAGACACCTCGTCGTCGACGATGCGCAGCATCTGGATCCGCAAGCCGCACAGCTGGTTCGGTTGATCGGTAGCCGCACGGAATCGACGGTGATCGCCGGAGACCCGGATCAATCGGTGTTCACCTTCCGCGGCGCCGACCCGTCCTTTCTGGCCGACCTCGCCGACGCCGGGTCCGAGCGACACGTGATGCTCGACCGAAATTTCCGCAGCGCACCCGCAGTCGCTGCTGTCACCGCGAGGATCAGCGGCCGTCTACCCGGCCTCGGTCGGCACCGCGCCCCGGAGGCAGTGGCGTCCGCGCAGTACGGCGACGCCCGAGCGCTCGTGCAGGTGCTGCCGTCGGCCGCGAAGGAAGCGGCGCTGATCGCGGACACGATGCGGCGCGCGCACCTCGTCGACGGCATGCCGTGGTCCGCGATGGCCGTGGTCGTACGGTCCGTTCCCCGCGTCATCGCGCCGCTGCGCCGAGCCTTGCAGGCGGCGGGGGTCCCGATCCTGACGCCGGCGTCGGAACTTCCGCTGCATCGTCAGCACGGCGCCGTCGGTCTACTGCTCGTGGTGCGCGCCCTGGTGGACCCGACCTTCGACGGTGAGGACGCGCTCGCCCTGCTGTCGGGTCCGGTCGGCGGCGCGGATCCGGTGGCACTTCGACGCCTCCGCCGCGGTGTCCGGCGTGTGGAGCTGGCCTCGGGAGGGGAGCGGGATTCGGCAGAGCTGCTGCGGCAGGCCATCACCGGAGTTCGATCGCAGTCCGGTAGCGACACCGCCCCCGAGACGGACCGTTCTCGGTGGATGGCCCAGTTGTCCGACGTGGAGGCGGCTCCGCTGCGCCGCGTGCTCGGTGTGGTGCGCAAGGCCAACGCCGTCGCACGCCGCGGACGTGGAGTCGAGGACGTGCTGTGGGCTGCGTGGCAGGCCTCCGGGCTCGAGCGGCGGTGGTCGGCGGCGTCGGCTCGTGGAGGATCGGCCGGTGCTCAGGCGGACCGTGATCTCGATGCCGTCGTCGCCCTGTTCGACAGCGCAGCCGCATACGTCGATCGTCTGCCGCAGGCGCGGCTCGCCGGGTTCGTCGAATACATT
The DNA here is from genome assembly GCF_002259425.1 of Rhodococcus sp. 14-2470-1a. Classification (NCBI taxonomy): domain Bacteria; kingdom Bacillati; phylum Actinomycetota; class Actinomycetes; order Mycobacteriales; family Nocardiaceae; genus Rhodococcus; species Rhodococcus sp. 14-2470-1a. The sequence goes on along the minus strand of NZ_NPFZ01000001.1, from coordinate 65,017 downwards.
TCGCAACAACAGATTCCGACGTCGAATGGCATGGCCGGTGCTGTCCCCAAGGATGCCGTGACCGTACTGAGCGCACACTCGGCAGCGGGCCGGGAGTGGGATCTCGTGGCTGTAGCCGGTGTGCAGGAGGGCTTGTGGCCAGGTCTCCGGGCTCGCGGCAGCTTGTTGGGAACGGAATCCCTCGTCGATCTCGCGTCCGGAGTCGCCGACGACGTGACGTCGGACGGAACGTTGTCCAAGACGGCGCCTCTGCTCGCGGACGAGAGACGGTTGTTTCTGGTCGCATGCAGTCGAGCGCGGTCGACTCTGCTGGTCACTGCAGTGGACTCCTCGACGGGTGACACCGATCTGGTTCGGTCGCGCTTTCTCGACGAACTTCGAGGTAACGAGGATGCGTACGAGCTGGAGCAGGTTCCCGAGGTGCCGCAGCCTGCGGCACGAGTACTCGCTCTGCCCATGTTGGTCGCCGAGCTCCGCAGAGTCGTGTGCGACGCCGATGTCGCCGAACACGACCCGCAGAAGCACGCCCGCGCCGCGCGGCAACTGGCCAGGCTGGCCGACGCTGGGGTGAAGGGCGCACACCCACGCGAGTGGTTCGGAGTTGCGGGTACCAGTACCGACGCTCCGCTGTGGACACTCGGTGACGGCCCGGTACCGCTGTCGCCGTCCACCGTGGAGCAGCTCACCACATGCCCGCTCCGGTGGATGCTGGACCGCCACGGCGGCAACGACGGCGCCAACACCCACGCGGTGACGGGAACTCTCGTGCACACTCTCGTTCAGGCGGTTGCCGGAAAGATGCCTCCGGAGCAGGTCCGGCGTGCTCTCGAAACTGCCTGGGACGCGGTGGATCTCGGCTCGCAGTGGTTCTCGCGTCACGAGTTGGATCGCACCGGAGCGATGCTGGACACCTTCGAGAGATGGCTCAGTGGAACCCGAGGTGAGCTCACCGAAGCAGGGGTGGAGGTAGCAGTCGACGGTGTGCTCCCGGCGCGGACCGACGACGAACCGTCCGTAGCGCTCCGTGGACGAATCGACAGGCTCGAGCACGACCCGGACGGTCGGCCGGTGATCATCGACGTCAAGACGGCCAAGACGGTCATGTCCAAGGAGGACGCTCGCTCCCACAATCAGTTGGCCACCTACCAGGTGGCGGCCGCGGCCGGCGCCATCGAAGGAGAGCCGGCGGGCGAGCCGGGCGGAGCACGGTTGGTCTTCGTCGCCAAGCCCCACAAACAGGATGGTGCGACGCAGCGTATCCAGGAAGCGCCGACGCCGGAGAAGTTGGCCGAGTGGCGCGACACGGTTCACGCCGCGGCGTCGGCGACGCAAGGCCCGTATTTCGAGGCATTCGTGAACGACGGGTGCAGGCATTGCCCGGTGAAGTCCAGTTGCCCGGCGCAGGAAACCGGAAGGCAGGTCACCGAAAGTTGAGTACGGTCACCAAAATCGGCACACGGCTCGAACGTTCCGTTCGCGACGCACGGATCGATCCGATCGAGTTGTCTCGGGCGCTGGGGCAGAAGCATCCGCCGACAGCAGAACAGGCGGCAGTGATCTCGGCCCCGCTCGGGCCGACGCTCGTCGTCGCAGGAGCGGGAGCGGGCAAGACCGAGACCATGGCTGCGCGCGTCGTCTGGATGGTCGCCAACGAATTCGTCGACCCCGACGCCGTGCTCGGCCTCACGTTCACACGAAAGGCCGCGCAGCAGCTCACTTCGCGAATCCGGGCCCGCCTCGCGCGGCTCGCCGGTTCCGACATCGTTCGAGAACTCGATCCCAGTCTCGCTCTGCGAGAACGAATTCTGAGCGGTGAGCCGGAAGTGAGTACGTACCACTCGTACGCGGGGCGGCTGTTGACCGAGCACGGACTGTTGCTCCCGATCGAGCCCTCGGCCACACTCCTGTCGGAGACCGAACTGTGGCAGTTGGCGCATCGGGTGGTGAGCACGTGGGACGGCGACCTGGACACCGAACGCAACCCCACGTCGATCACCGAGGCGGTTCTTGCGCTGTCGGGTCAGCTCGCCGAGCATCTGGTCGCGCCCGACGCCCTCCGCGGCGCGCACCTGGAGCTCGATCGACTGGTCCACACCCTCGGCCCCGGTCCCAAGCAACGAGGCGGTCCGGCGAAGGCCCTGCTGGACATCGTCGATGCGCAGCACGCACGTGTTGCGTTGTTGCCACTGGTCGAGCGGCTCGCCGAGACACTGCGTCGCGAGGGTGCGCTCGACTTCGGCAGTCAGATGTCGCTCGCGGCACGGGTCGCGGCCGAACACCAGGACGTGGGCAGGTCCGAACGGAGCAGGTTCCGGCTGGTACTACTCGACGAGTATCAGGACACAGGCCATGCACAGAGAGTCCTGTTGTCCTCGTTGTTCGGTCGAGGATCCGACGCCACTCTCGCATTGACAGCGGTCGGTGATCCGATGCAGTCGATCTACGGATGGCGAGGTGCCTCGGCGGCCAATCTCCCGCGGTTCGCAACCGATTTCCCGCAGTCGAGCGGCGCACCCGCACCCAGGCTCGAACTGCTGACCAGCTGGCGCAATCCTGCCGAAGCGCTCGAACTCGCGAATCGGATCACGACGCCGCTCCGTGAGGGGGCTGGGAGCGGAGCCGGCGGGAGCGACCCAGGGGCTGGGAGCGGAGCCGGCGGGAGCGACCCGGGGGCTGGGAGCGGAGCCGGCGGGAGCGACCCGGAGACTGGTGTGTCGGTGCCGACGCTTCGGCCGCGGCCGGGGGTGGAGCCCGGTGACGTGAGGATTGCGTTGTCGGCGACGGTGCTCGACGAGCGCGAGTGGGTCGCGGACAGCATCGCCGGGGAGTATCGATCGGCGCTCGCCGAGGATCGGTTACCCCCGACGGCGGCAGTGTTGGTGCGTAGGAACGCCGACGCCGAACCGATAGCCGATGCACTACGCGCCCGGGGTCTTCCGGTCGAGGTGGTCGGACTCGGCGGCTTGCTGCACGTTCCGGAGGTCGCCGACGTCATCGCGATGCTCCGACTGGTCGCGGACCCGATGGCGGGAAGTGCAGCCATGCGTGTCCTCACCGGTTCGCGTTGGCAGATCGGTGCCGCCGACCTTCGTGCTCTGTCGCGGCGAATGCGGGAACTGGGAATTCGCTCCGGCCACGGAACATCGGGCCGAGTCGACGATGTGGCGGCGCTCGATGCCGCGCTCGAAAGTTCGCTCCCGGGTGAGCATTCGGAGGACGCCGGACTGGCGGACGCGATCGCCGATCCCGGTCCGGAGGAGCGCTATTCGGAGAGCGGATTCGCAAGGATCTCCGCGCTCGCCGCCGAGGTGCATGCACTACGGGATCGAATCGGTCAGCCTCTGACGGAGCTCGTGGCCGACATCGAGCGGTCGATGGGCATCGGAATCGAAGCCCAGGCTCGTACGCCGATGTCCGCCGTTGGAGTGGTCGGCCGCGAGCACCTCGACGAATTCGCGGTTGTCGTGGCCGATTACGCCGACAATCCCAGCTCGACGGTCACCGGTTTCCTTGCCTTTCTCGCCGCGGCGGAGACCGTCGAGGACGGACTTGCACCAGGGGAGATCGAGGTGGCGCCGCACCGAGTGCAGGTGCTCACCGTGCATTCGGCGAAGGGCCTCGAATGGGAGGTCGTCGCTGTCCCGCACGTGTCCAAGGGTGTTTTTCCGTCGTCGACGGCTGCATCGACCTGGCTCGGCGCGATGGCGGAGCTTCCGCCGACACTGCGCGGAGACAGATCGGTCGCCGACGACAGCGGTCGGATGTCCGAGGGCGTCCCCGTTCTGGAACTCGACGACGTGCACAACCGTAAGGACCTCGCCGACGCCATCGACCGGCACAAGGACGCGCTGGCACGTCGCCGGTCGGCCGAGGACCGCCGCCTGTTCTACGTAGCGCTCACCAGGACGGAACGGGTCCTGTTCGTCTCGGGTCACCACTGGGACGAGACGAGCAGCAAACCGCGCGGACCGTCCGACTTCCTCAGTGAGGTGCGGGCCGTCCTCGACGACGGCTCCGATCGCGGCCGCCCTGTCGGCGTCGTCGATCATTGGGACGCCGCGCCCGAGGACGGATCGGAGAATCCGCTTGCGGCCCAGCCTCATTCTGCCCTGTGGCCGCGAGATCCGCTGGGACTGCGCCGCGACGCCGTGGAGCGTGGAGTGAGGGCGGTCCTGAGCGTGGACACGTCGCAGCCTTCCGGGCACGACGACGAATCCGATCCGGAGAACTGGGCTGCCGACGTCGATGCTCTGCTCGCCGAACGAGAGGAGCGTATGCACACCAGGGTGGATGTGGAGTTGCCGCACAACCTCTCGGTGAGTCAGCTCGTCGATCTCGCCGCAGATCCGGACGCGTTGGCGTCGCGACTTCGTCGACCGTTGCCGTTTCCTCCCAACCCTCTGGCGCGTCGAGGTACAGCGTTCCACGCCTGGATCGAGCGACGCTTCGGGGCGACGAGGTTGTTGGATCTCGACGAGCTACCGGGTTCGGCGGACACGGGTGCCTCCGCCGATGTCGATCTCGAGACGCTGCAGCAGGCCTTCCTCGACTCCGACTGGTCGCTTCGTAGTCCGATCGAGGTCGAGGTTCCGTTCGAGACGTCCGTTGCCGGGACGGTACTTCGGGGCCGGATCGATGCGGTGTTCGCCGATTCGGACGGTGGATGGACCGTCATCGACTGGAAGACGGGGCAGGAGCCGACTGCCGCCGAGGAGAAGTCGGTGGTCATGCAGCTCGCTGCGTATCGCATCGCGTGGGCCGAACTGATGTCCGCGTCGACTGCGGAGCCCGTTCCTCTGGATCGTGTGCGTGCCGCGTTCCATTACGTGCGCAGCGGCCGGACCATCGCTCCGAACGACCTGCCCGACGCCGGGCGACTCGCGACCCTCATCGACGGGACCCGGGACATCGAGTTCGGCGAGAGACCGTGAGCGTCAGGACAGTCGTCGTACCTTCAGGGCTTCGGTCACCAGTGGAATCTGGAGCGGAAGACGGGCCAGCACAGCGGCTTTGACGACGGGGGAGGTCTTGGGGTTACTCACGAACCTGCGCGCCATGTCGATGTTTGCGGGAAACACTGCGATGAAGAGCGCTGCAGCGAGCCCGCCACCGAGGCGCCGTGTCGCCGGAACGGCCACTGCACCGGCCACGGCGAGCTCGGCGATTCCCGACACCTGCGTGTACGTGCGCGCCTTGCCCGGAAGAGCGCGGGGTACCTGCATGTCGAAGAACTGGGGGGTGACGAAGTGGAGGACCCCCGCGCCGCCCAGAAGAACGGCGAGTCGTGCGGCCGCGGCGTGACTCGTGCGCTGTGTCATGGCTACACCGTGCCACAAGCGGCGACGACAGTGGTCGACGCGTCGGCACGAGCGAAATCGCGGATTGGGGTTAGGCTGCCAGCCGGACCGTTGCGGTGAACGAACGGGCTGCGGCGAGTGCAGATGCGACGAGAGCAGAGAAGGAAACGTGGCTGGTAGATTGCGTGCCCGCTTGAGTGCGGGCGACACGCTGACCGACAAGCCGGACTTCGCGTTGGTGGGTGTTCTGCGGGTTCCGGAGTTGCAGAGCAGCCCGTGGCGCGCGATCTATCGGCGCATCCTCATCGCGCTCGCGGCCTTGCTGCTGGCCGCGGTGATCGTGTACCTGGACCGCGACGGGTATCGGGACGCTCAGGACAACGAACTGTCCTTCCTCGATGCGCTCTATTACGCGACGGTCTCGTTGTCCACGACCGGATACGGCGACATCACTCCGATCGCGCCGTCGGCCCGCCTCGTCAACATTCTGGTGATCACACCACTTCGAATCTTCTTCCTCATCTTGTTGGTCGGCACGACGCTCGCGGTTCTCACGGAGCGTTCCCGGCAGGCATTCAAAATTCAGCGATGGAGGCGCAGCGTGCGCAATCACACCGTGGTCATCGGTTTCGGAACGAAGGGCCGCACCGCGGTCGACGCCATGCTCGGGGACGGTGTTCCCGCGTCGGAGATCGTCGTCGTGGACACGGACCAGACGGTCCTCGATTCCGCGTCCAACATGGGGTTGGTCACGGTGCACGGTTCCGCGACCAAGTCGGACGTGTTGCGATTGACCGGCGCGCAGCACGCCGCAGCGATCATCGTCGCCACCAACCGCGACGACACCGCGGTGCTGGTGACGCTCACCGCGCGCGAGATCGCGCCGAAGGCCAAGATCGTCGCGTCGGTACGAGAGGCCGAGAACACTCACCTGGTTCGGCAGTCGGGTGCGGACTCGGTGGTGGTGTCCTCGGAGACCGCAGGACGTCTGCTCGGCATCGCTACCTCGACGCCGAGCGTGGTGGAGATGATCGAGGATCTCCTGACGCCGGAGGCCGGATTCGCTGTCGCCGAGCGCGAAGTCGAGCGCGACGAGGTGGGCGGGTCGCCGCGGCACCTCACCGACATCGTGTTGGGCGTCGTGCGCGGAGGCAAGCTGTACCGCGTCGGATCGCCCGAGGTCGACGCCGTCGAGGCATCGGATCGTCTGCTCTACATCCGCCGCGTAGGGGAGTGAACGCGCGGACGATCCAGTCCACGCGGTCGGACGAGCGTCCGAGCGGGCGCAGTAGGGTTCAGTGGTGCCACGATTCGAACTCGCTTCTCCACCGTTGTTGTCCCGCTCGCCACTCGATCGAGCCGAGGAACTTCGAAAGAACACCGACGCGCTGCGCAGCGGCTGGCCGACGGCGAAGGTACTGCAGGTCGATCACCGAGGAAGGCTCCGGGTCGAGGGCGATTCTCTGGTGTACGTCGATGCGACGGACCTCGGTTCGGAACCCGCGCTGGACGCCGTGTTTCTCGGCATCGACGACGGACGTCATCTGTGGGCGCAGCGCGTCGGGGCTCTGACCGGCGAGCTGGGGGACCTTCGGACCATCGGTGAGCGTCTGGACGCGACCCAGCTGTCGATCCTGACGAGCGCGCTCGCGATCCTGAACTGGCATGCGAGTGCAAGCTTCAGTGCGCTCGACGGCGCAGCGACGACTCCGTCGGCGGCCGGGTGGTCGCGTGTCAGCACGTCCAACGGCCACGAGGAGTTTCCCCGCACGGACCCCGCGGTCATCTGCCTCGTGCACGACGGAGCGGACAAGGTCCTCCTGGCCCGGGCTCCGGCGTGGCCGGAGCGTCGATTCTCGGTCCTCGCGGGCTTCGTCGAAGCAGGCGAATCGCTCGAGACCTGCGTCCTACGGGAGATCCGCGAGGAAGTCGGCATCACCGTCTCCGACATCACGTACCTCGGCAGTCAGCCGTGGCCGTTTCCGCGGTCGGTGATGATCGGGTTCTCCGCCGTCGCCGATCCCGAGGTTCCGCTGAACTTCCTGGACGGTGAGATCGCCGAGGCGCACTGGTTCGACCGCAGCGAGGTCCGAGCGGCTCTCGAAGTCGGCGACTGGGCCGCCGACTCCGACTCACGGCTTCTGTTGCCCGGCTCGATCTCGATCGCCCGGGGCATGCTCGAAGCGTGGGCGGGCTCCGCCGGTTAGGTTGCGCAGCGTCGTTACCGCGTCCGACCCGCCACGCGTGGCATCAGAGTCCGAGTGCGCTCTTGACGGCGGCGAGTGACGGGTTGGTCGCGGTCGAGCCGTCGGCGTACAGAACCGTCGGGACGACGTGGTTGCCGCCGTTGACGCTGCCGACGAACTCGGCGGACTTCGGATCTTCCTCGATGTCGATCTCGGCGTACGCGATGCCGGCTTCGTCGAGCTGGGTCTTCAGACGCCTGCAGTAACCGCACCACGTCGTGGAGTAGACGGTCAGTGCCGCGGGGGACTCGGGTGCTGAGTTCTCGGTGGTAGTCACGAGACGATTCAACACCGATGCCGAATGTGTTGTTCCGTCGGTCGAGTGAGCACCGGCGGAGTCCGAGGCGGCAGACGGGATGACGGGTGTGTCGGCACCCCCTGACAAGATGGAGACCATGTCTGTGGATTCGATGACCGCCGGGTTGGATCCCGAACAGTCGGCCGCGGTAGCTGCCCCACGAGGCCCCGTCTGCGTTCTCGCCGGTGCGGGTACCGGCAAGACGAGGACCATCACGAGGCGCATCGCACACCTCGTCGACGCCGGTCACGTGTCGGCCGGGCAAGTCCTCGCAGTGACCTTCACGGCGAGGGCCGCGGGGGAGATGCGCGGCCGGTTGAGAGAACTGGGTGTCGGTGGTGAGGGCCCGTCCGTGCAGGCCCGCACGTTCCACGCTGCTGCGCTGAGGCAGCTGAAGTACTTCTGGCCTCAGGTGGTCGGGGACACGGGCTGGCAGCTTCTGGATCGGAAGTTCGCCCTGGTGAGCCAGTCGGCGCATCGCGCCGGAGTGTCCACGTCGACGGACTCCGTGCGCGATCTGGCCGGTGAGATCGAATGGGCGAAGGGCTCGTTGATCGCACCCGAGGACTACCCGGCAGTGGCCGCGCGGCTGCGCCGGGAGGTGCCGATGGATGCTGCGAAGGTCGCCTCGGTCTACGCCGGGTACGAGGATTTGAAGTCGCACGGCGGCGACGGAATGCTGCTGGATTTCGACGACTTGCTGCTGCACACCGCTGCTGCGCTCGAGGAGCATTCTGCCGTCGCCGACGAGTTCCGTGAGCGGTACCGCTGCTTCGTGGTGGACGAGTACCAGGACGTGACGCCTCTGCAGCAGCGTGTGCTCGATGCCTGGCTCGGTGAACGTGACGACCTGACGGTCGTCGGTGATGCGAATCAGACGATCTACTCGTTCACCGGCGCGACCCCGCGGTACCTACTGGATTTCTCGCGACGCTTTCCCGACGCCACCGTCGTGCGTCTCGAGCGTGACTACCGATCGACTCCCGAGGTGGTGTCGCTCGCCAACCGGGTGATCGGTGCAGCGCGCGGGCGGATCGCCGGGACTCGGCTGCAATTGATCGGGCAACGCCCGGCAGGCCCAGAACCGGAGTTCTTCGAGTACGACGACGAGCCGGCCGAGGCCGACGGTGTCGCTCGGGCGATCAAGAGGTTGATCGGCAAGGGCGTCGCGCCCGCGGAGATCGCGGTGCTCTACCGCATCAACGCGCAGTCGGAGGCGCACGAGCAGGCTCTGACGGAGTTGCAGATTCCGTACCAGGTCCGTGGCGGTGAAGGGTTCTTCAACAGACCTGAAGTGCGGCAGGGTATTTCGGCTCTTCGCAGCGCCGCCGGCAGGGAAGATCTGCCGGACGAGTCCAAGTGCGGCGACGGCCTGCCGTCGCTGGTGCGCGCTGTACTGGCGCCGCTCGGTTTGACGTCGACGGAGCCGACGGGTGCGCAGGCGCGGGAGAAGTGGGCATCGCTCGGCGGGCTGGTACAGGTCACCGAAGAATTGTTGGCGCAGGATCCGGCGCTGGATCTGGATCGTCTGCTCGGTGAACTGGCGGCCCGCGCCGAGGCGCGGCATCCACCGGTCGTCCAGGGTGTGACGTTGGCGTCGCTGCATGCAGCGAAGGGTCTCGAGTGGGACGCTGTCTTCATCGTCGGACTCGCCGACGGCACGCTGCCCATTTCGCATGCGCTCGGCAGCGACCCGAGTGCCAACAACGACGCCGCGATCGAAGAGGAACGGCGGCTGCTGTACGTCGGCGTCACTCGTGCGCGCGAGCATCTGCATCTGTCCTGGGCGCTCGCGCGCAACGAGGGCGGTCGCAAATCCAGGCGTCGGTCGCGTTTTCTCAACGGATTGATTCCCGAGGATTCACCCGCATCACGCATCGCCACTCCGACGACCAAGAAGTCCGGACCCAAGTGCAGGTTGTGCGGCAAACCGTTGATCGGAACGGCGGCGACCATGCTCGGTCGCTGCGAAAGTCACCCGACGGACGTCGATGTTGCTCTGCTCGATGCGTTGAAGGCATGGAGGTTGGACAAATCGCGGGAGCTGAAAGTGCCTGCCTACGTTGTCTTCAGCGATACGACGCTCACGGCCATCGCAGAGCAGCAACCACAGGACGACCGCGGTCTCGTGGCCATTCCCGGGATCGGCGCGAAGAAGTTGGAACGTTTCGGTGAGGACGTCCTGACCGTCGTGCGGGAATCATCGACCAACTGATGTAAAGCCGCAGGTAGAAAATAACTTGTGCAGTTTCGACCAACAGGTTTAGTCTGTTTTCACCGCTCGCGGGAGACCGCGTGCCACAGACATTGTCCGCATATCGATTCGGAAGTAGGAGGTGGAGAACATGAAGATTTTCAATTCGATCGTCACGAGCGCTGTCGCACCCGCGACCGACGCACGGCTGATGCACGTCCTCGGTAGCTCCGCTCACTTCTCTTCCGCGTCGACGGGCGCGGCAGTGCGCGTCGCCGGAGCGCATCAGCTCGCGGCCGACGCAGCCTGCGCACCAGCAGCAGTCGTTCCAGCCGCTGCAGCGGCCGAAGCTTCTGCCGCCCAGTGGTTCGCCGCCAAGGCGTCCCCCGCAGCCCGCCGTCGCCGTACGGCAGTGGTGTCCGTGGTCGAAAGTCGATATCGAGAGAAATCTCGGTAGAGCTTTCGACTTGCCTTACAGGCCACGGACCCGCATACGCGGACCGTGGCCTTTTTCGTTCGATGAGTCCCCTCGAATTCGAACTTCTCGGCCCGACCGGTTCGCTCAGATACCGAACAACCGTAAACACGCCGCACGAAAAGTAGAGGAGACCGACGTGTCAACCGCCACGATCCGGACGACATGCCGATACGAACGATCCGAACATGCTGCAACCGAGCGATACTCGGCCACGCACCTCGGCGACCAGGCGACCCCGGCCAGCGAGACCTCCTCGTTGGACACCCAGAATGCCGGCACCCTCGGCGACGAAGTGCCGTGCCGTGTGGCCGATCCGGATCTCTGGTTCGCCGAGACACCGGGAGAATTGGAGCGAGCAAAGGCGCTGTGCGCCGAATGTCCCATTCGGCGCACGTGTTTGAGTGCCGCACTCGACCGTGCCGAGCCATGGGGAGTATGGGGAGGTGAGATTCTCGATCAGGGAGTCGTCATCGCCCGCAAGCGCCCGCGTGGACGGCCGCGGAAGCAGCAGGTCGCGTGACCTGGATGCGATCCGGTGTTCGCCGTATCCATTGCACACCACGGGCGTATCCGCCCCGTTCTCGGACGAGACCGATCAGGTCTCGTCCGAGAACCCAGGCATCCACTCCGTCAGGATGGCCATGTACGGCGCGTAGGCATCCAATTGCGCGCAGATGCCCACGAGTCCGCCCAGCACCCTGAAGATCATGACCTGCTCGGCAGGCATGTTGAGCGCCCGCGCGGTCTTGAACTGCGCACTGTCGAATTCCGTTGCCGTACCAGCAGCTTTCTGCAGCCACGACCTGGTGAAGTGAAAAGAGTCGGTCCTGATCGGATCGGTGAACGGACGTAGGTAATCGGCAATCTCCCTCGCCGTCACCGTTCTACCTGGAATCACGAAACCACTGGCCGTACACAGTTCGACCAGTTCGTCGAACTTTTCTTCCCGCGCCAGCCTGACCATCCGGCCCAACACCGGCGGGAGGCCGTCGGGCATCGGTGCGGTGGCCCCGAAGTCGATCACACCGAGACGCCCGTCGGGCAGCATCATGAAGTTGCCGGGGTGCGGATCGGCGTGCAGCAGGCCCGCGAGTGCGGGCGCAGCGAACGCGAAAAGCACCAGAAGCTCACCCGCGGCATTGCGCTGCTCCACGGAACCGTCGGCGATGATCGACGACAACGAAGTACCGCTCATCCATTCGGTGACCAGCACCTTGGGTGCACTCGCCACCACGCGGGGCACAGCGAACCGGCTGTCACCGTCGAACGTCGACGCGAACACACGTTGGCTCGCCGCCTCGATCCGATAGTCCAGTTCGTCCTCCGTACGGGCGATCAACTCGTCGAGGACTGGTTTGACGTCGGCCCCGGTGAAGATCGCACTGAAGGTGTTGGCAAACCGCGACATCGTCTTCAGGTCGGCACGGAGCGCGTCGTCTGCACCCGGATACTGCACCTTCACAGCGACGTCTCGGCCGTCGGACCATACTGCACGGTGCACCTGCCCGATGCTCGCCGACGCGATCGGGGTGTCGTCGAACGAAGCGAACCGTGACCGCCAGGCGGTGCCCAGCTGCCTGTCCAGTACCCGGTGCACCTTCGCGGCGGGAAGCGGCGGAGCGTCTGCCTGCAGCTTGGTGAGAGCCTCGCGGTACGGTTCGGCGAACTCCTCCGGCACGGCGGCTTCCATCACGGACAACGCTTGCCCGAATTTCATTGCACCGCCCTTGAGCTCGCCCAGTACCGAGAACAACTGCTCGGCAGCTTTGGCGGCAAGATCGGAGTCGATCTCCTGGCGGTTCCCCCCGGCCAACTTCTTTCCGAAACCGACTGCAGCCCGACCGGCGATACCGATCGGGATGCGCGCGAGTTTGGCTGTCCGGGCCGAACCCCGGCGTGGAATGTCTGGCACGCCTCCATCATGTCGGACGGGACGACATTCTGCCGAGACTGCAGGCCACAGCGCCTGTGTTCGCGTCGTTCGTCACACGGCACAATCGCAGTGCGGATGACGAGTCCACCGACGCCGTTCGATGACGTGCGAGCCGAGGTCGATCTCGACGGTCGTGTCGATCAACGACGGTCGACGGTCGCGGACGAACTGGTGTATCTGTCCGAGAACGACCGCCGCGGCTGCCAGGACGGTGGGTTTGTCCGCATGCCCGACGCTGCCGAGGAGCTGCGCGGAGATGTGCGGCCACTGTGGGTCGAGGCCGCCTCTGGTCAGGTCGGCGCACCGGAGACAACTCGTCGTCCCCGGAATGACGAACGGACCGACCACGCCCGTGCCGTCGCGCAACCGAACCTGCACGTGCGGTGTTCTGGCGCGAACCAGCTCGGTCACGAGATGTGGATCAGGGGCCAGGTCGTCCGTGAGAACCGCGACATCGCCGGCCGTGATGGCGGAGCCCGCGACTTTGCCCGCCCCCGACGAGGAACGCCGGACCGTGATCGAGGACGACGTCGGGAGGCCCGCGACGACAGCGTCGGCCAGCGGCCCGCGTCCGACGACGTGCACCACGGTCTGCGTCGTTCCCTCGGGAACGTGAGGCCGCGAACGCCCTTCGACCAACAGTTCTGCCTCGACGAGCTCGGCCAGCAGTGTGGACATCGCACTGGCGGACATCCCGACGGTGCCCGCGTACCAGATCGTGTGGGCTCTCGAATGAACTCCGTCGAGCCGACGCAGTAGATCGACGAGGACGTCGTACTCGACACCCGGCGGAGGCGTGACGACGAACGACCGATCCGGATTCCACCCGAGTCGGATCGTGCCGTCTCGTTGCGAGAACACCGGTACGTCGAGCCTGGGCCGCCGCAGCATCGGAACCGGCTGGGCAGAGTGGGGTGATTCCTGGGCGGACATGGACGCAGAGTTGCACACGACGCATCCCCGTCGACGGCGTCGAGGACGGGTTATCCACAGGCCGTCGGACGCCTCACCAGCGCGATCGAGACAAAACGAGGGATGCGCCGAAAATTTCGGCACACCCCTCGTCGACCGTGAATTCGGGATCAGCCGGTGCTGCCGGCGTCCCCGTCCTTCTTGTCCCCGTCGTCCGTGTCCGTCTCGTCCGACTTGTTCTTGGCTGCTCGTTCCTGAGCCTCCATGGCCTCGAGCTGAGCGATGGGGTCGTCGAAGGAGCTGGACCCTCCGCCGATGACGCCGTCGACGAACCCGGCCGGGTCGTCAAGATCGGACGACACCGGCAGGAGGTCCGGGTGGGCCCAGACGCCGTCGCGTCCCTCGATCCCTGCGGCGGTGGTGAGTCGACGCCACAGATCGCCTGCTTCGCGAACCTTGCGCGGACGAAGTTCGAGGCCCACGAGCGTCGCGAACGTCTGCTCGGCCGGTCCACCGGATGCACGTCGGCGACGAATGGTTTCCGCGAGGGCCACGGCGCCGGGCAGCCTTTCCCCGAGGGCTTCGGAGACGACCGTCTCCACCCAGCCTTCGACGAGGGCGAGCAGAGTCTCGAGTCGTTCGAGCGCCTGCTTCTGTTCGGGAGTCGTCTGCGGCTCGAACGCGCCCTGCTGCAGAATCTCCTCGATCTTCGACGGATCGGTCAGCGACGCCGGGTCGAGGCCCGACGCGGCTTCCTCGATGGCCGAGAAGTCCATCCGGATACCGCGTGCGTACTCCTCGACCGTCGCCAGCACGCGCTGACGAAGCCACGGAACGTGGCTGTACAGGCGCTGGTGCGCAGCTTCGCGGGCTGCGAGGAACACCAGAACTTCACGTTCGGGTTGTTCCAACCCTTCGGTGAACGCCGTGATGGACTCGGGGAGAAGCGCGGACACTCCGTTCGGTCCGAGGGGAATTCCGATGTCGGTCGACGTCAGAACCTCCTTGGACAGCTGCCCCAACGCCTGGCCGAGCTGGGAACCGAACGCCATGCCGCCCATCTGCGTGAGCATCCCCATCATCGGTCCCGCCATCTGCTGCGCTTCGGCAGGCAGACCGGCAGTCCACATTCCGGAAATCTGCTCGGCCACCGGATCGCACAGCCTCTTCCAGGTGTCGATCGTGTTCTCCAACCAGTCGACCGGAGTCCACGCCGACGTCTTGGACGCACCAGCGGGAAGAGTCGTCGCGCCGTCGAGCCACAGTTCCGCGAGATGAGCGGCCTCGGAGACCGCGTCGGCCTTGCCCTTGCCGACGGGAGTGAAGTCCCCGATCTGCTGGCGTGCCAACTGCTTGGCCAGGTCGTAGTTGACCGGGCCCGCAGCGGAGCCACCGGCACCGGGCGCACCCATGCCGCTCAACATCTGCCCGAACTGGGTGAGCATCTGCCCCAGGGCCGCAGGATCGAAACCCTCGGTGCCGAAGCCGAAACCGCCGGGATTACCGCCGGAGCCCTCGCCACCGCTCTGATCCTTCTTCTTGTCCGGATCCTCGTCGGAGCCCTGAAAACCGAAATTGCTCATAAGTCAACGGTACAAGGCGAGGGCGCGAACAGCACCGCTGGTGATCACGCTTACGGCGAACGCTGTGAGTGGAGCCTGCGGAATGAACCGGTGGGCTGTGAGTGGAGCCTGCGGAATGAACCGGTGGGCTGTGAGTGGAGCCTGCGGAATGAACCGGTGGGCTGTGAGTGGAGCCTGCGGAATGAACGGGGAGGCTGTGAGTGGAGCCTGCGGAATGAACGTGGTGGGTTCTGACGGGGGTCTCACATCGTCGTCACAGTCGGCGGATCTATGTTTGTCGGGTGAATCGTCGGATTGCCACTCTTGTCGCCGCCCTCGTACCGGTTGTCGTGCTCGGTGTGGTCGGTACCGTCGTGACGGTTCCGTTCGCTGCGCTCGGACCGGGACCGACGTACAACACCCTCGGTGATGCGGACGGGGTTCCTGTCGTGCAGATCGACGGGACGGATGTCGATCCCACCACCGGGCATCTGAACATGACGACGGTGGCGGTGCGTGATCAGCTGAACATCTTCGAAGCGCTCGGTTACTGGGCGAGTGGACGGCAAGGGCTCGTCCCGCGCGAGGAGGTGTATCCGCCGAACAAGACGAAAGAAGAGGTCCAGGAAGGCAATCAGGCCGATTTCGAACAGTCCGAGAACAGTGCTCAGCTCGCGGCGCTGCACCATCTGGGACTGCCCGTTGTTCTCGTCGTCGGTTCGGTGGCGCCCGACGGTCCGGCCGCAGGCCTGTTGAACGAAGGTGAGCGGCTCGTGTCGGTGGCGGGGGAGCCCGTCGCTTCGGTCAGCGCTGTGCGTGAGGCGGTCAGTGCTCGCTCACCGGGGGAGTCCGTCGACATCGTCGTGGAGAAGGACGGTGCCACCCGGACCGAGTCGGTGGTGCTCGGTTCCCGTCCCGACGATGCGGAGTCCGGCTACCTCGGGGTCACACCTGCCGAGGAGCCCGACGTTCCGTTCACGGTCACGTTCAACCTGGCCGACGTCGGCGGGCCCTCGGCCGGTCTGATGTTCAGCCTGGCCGTCGTCGACAAGTTGAGTCCCGGCGAGCTGAGCAACGGCGATTTCGTCGCCGGGACCGGCACCATCGATTCGGCCGGAGCAGTCGGGCCGATCGGCGGCATTCCGTACAAGCTGATCGCTGCGCGTGAGGCCGGGGCGACGACGTTTCTGGTGCCGTCGCAGAACTGCGACGAGGCGTCGCAGAACGTTCCTGCCGGACTTCGTCTGGTCAAGGTCGATTCGCTCGACGGAGCCATCGACTCGCTCGATGCCCTCGGCCGCGGGGAAGACGCGCCCAGCTGCTGACGAATCGAGGTCAGTCGTCCTCGACGAGGTCGAATGTCGCGTGCAGGGCGGCGACGATGCCGGGTGCAAGGCCCTCGTAGAGCAGGAGCTCCACCGGGGCGAACGGATCCGCGTCCTCGTCGGGCTGCAACTGCAGAAGGGTCAGGGACGGACCGTCCTTGAGCACGGCTGCGATGAGCCTGCCGTCCTTGCGGTCGGGATGCGCATGGGCGGCGGCGCGGGCGGCGTCGTCGGCCGCGTCTCGGTCGGCGAGGAGTGGGACCAGTGCGTCGTCGAGTGCCGACTCCGCGGTGGGAGGCAGGACGACGATCTCCTGCACCAGTGCGCACCCGACGACACCGTCCGGCCACGTCGTGGTGGCCAGGAATTCGTCGAGCGCGGGCGATCCGCCGGTAATGTCCTCGGGTAGCGAGTGTTGCTGGATCGGGGTGAGCAACGCACCGTCGGCGAGGTCGTCGAGCAGTCCGGGTTCGGCGGCCGCCAGAAGTTCGGTGGGAACCAGCGCGAACAGCTGGGGGACCTGACCCCAGCCTTCACCGTCCACGAAGTCGGCGACCTCGCGCGCGCACCGCCCGAGAGCGGCACCGAGGGCATCGTTGTCGGCGTTGGGTTCCACGCCGTCACGGAACAGGTCGTCGCTGAAATCGCTCACCCGCCCATCTTCCCATTCCGCTGTTCGGCCGTCGCCGACCCATGGTCCGCGCGCGCAGGACGAAGGGGTGTCAGCGGCCGGTGCCGCCGTTCCGTACAGTGGTTCCCAAATCGGACAGGCGACGCACTCGGTGCGCCGTCGAACCCCATCAGCGATACCTAGGTGTATCGCCCGAAGTTGGAGTGTGGCACGTGGGCATGAGGGCCCCAACCGGTCTACCGTCGCTGTCGCGGCGCGGACGGATTCTACTTGTTCTGGCATTGGTCCTCGCAGCGTTGCTGCTTGTCGGCCCTCGCCTCATCGACACCTACACGAACTGGCTTTGGTTCGGGGAGGTCGGCTTTCGGCAGGTCTTCACGACCACGCTGCTGACGCGCGTCGTTCTGTTCCTGGTCGTCGGATTGTTCGTCGGCGCGGTGGTCTTCGCGTCGCTGCTGCTCGCGTACCGCAATCGGCCGGTGTTCGTTCCGGTCGCCGGTCCGAACGATCCGGTCGCCCGCTATCGCACCACGGTGATGAGCCGTCTGCGCCTGTTCGGTATCGGAATACCGTTGGCGTTCGGCATCATCTCGGGACTGATCGCGCAGACCAACTGGGTGACGGTCCAGTTGTTCCTCAACGGTGGCGAATTCGGAATCACCGACCCACAGTTCAACTTGGACTACGGCTTCTACTCGTTCGATCTGCCGTTCTACCGATTCATCCTGAACTGGCTGTTCGTCGCGACGCTGATCGCATTCTTCGCAAACCTGCTCACGCAGTACGTCTTCGGCGGAATCCGGCTGGCGGGTCGTGAGGGCGCTCTGACCCGCGCGGCGCGCATCCAGCTCGCGGTGCTCGCCGGATCGTTCGTGTTGTTCAAGGCGATCGCGTACTGGCTGGACCGTTACTCGCTGCTGTCCAGCGGACGCAAGGAACCCATCTTCACCGGTGCCGGCTTCACCGACATCAACGCGGTGCTTCCTGCCAAGCTGATCCTGCTCGCCATCGCGTTGATCTGTGCCGCAGCCTTTTTCGCCGCGATCTTCCTCCGTGATCTGCGTGTTCCCGCTCTCGCGACGGCACTCCTGGTGTTGTCCTCCATTCTCGTCGGCGCGGTCTTCCCGCTGCTGATGGAGCAGTTCTCGGTCCGACCGAACGCGGCCGAGAAGGAGCGTACGTACATCGAGCGCAACATCGCCGCGACGCGTGACGCGTACGGCATCGGTGACGATCAGGTGGAGTACCAGCCGTACTCGGGAGAAGGCTCGCAGAATCCCCGCGAGAGCGACGCGGACATCACGACCATCGCCAACACTCGTCTTCTGGATCCGAACGTGCTGTCTCGCACGTTCACCCAGCAGCAGCAGCTGAAGAACTTCTTCGGCTTCCCGTCGACCCTGGACGTCGACCGTTACGAGATCGACGGCCAGCTCCAGGACTACATCGTCGCCGCCCGTGAGCTGTCGCCGGAGTCCCTGACCGGTAACCAGACCGACTGGATCAACCGCCACACGGTCTACACCCATGGAAACGGCTTCGTCGCCGCGCCGGCCAATCGCGTCAACGCGGCCGTCGAGGATCCGACAGCAGAGGGTGCCACCAGCAACAGCGGCTACCCGATCTACACCGTCAGCGACATCGCCTCGCAGGGCCAGGATCAGGTCATCCCGGTCGATCAACCTCGCATCTACTACGGCGAGGTGATCGCCCAGGCCGACCCGGACTACGCCATCGTCGGCGCGACGGGCGCCGGTGACCGTGAATACGACACGGACGATTCCAACTACACCTACACCGGTGCGGGCGGCGTCTCGGTCGGCAACTGGTTCAACCGCCTCGCCTTCGCGGCGAAGTATGCCGAGCGCAACATTCTGTTCTCGGGCGCCATCGGTGACGACTCCAAGATCATCTTCAACCGCGATCCTCGGGACCGCGTCCAGAAGGTGGCCCCGTGGTTGACGACCGACACGGACTCCTACCCGGCGGTCGTGGACGGCAAGATCGTCTGGATTGTCGACGGTTACACCACGTTGGAGAACTTCCCGTACGCGCAGCGGGCGTCGCTGGACGGTCTGACCGCGGACAGCATCGAGCCCACGACCGGCAGGCCGCTCCCGCGCGAGGAAGTGTCCTACATCAGGAACTCGGTCAAGGCCACCGTCGACGCATACGACGGCACCGTGACGCTCTACCAGGTCGACGACACCGACCCGGTGTTGAAAGCGTGGATGGGTGTGTTCCCGGATTCGGTTCAGCCGGAGTCGGATATTTCGCCGGAGCTTCGGTCGCACTTCCGCTACCCGGAGGATCTGTTCAAGATCCAGCGCGAGATGCTGGCCAAGTATCACGTCGACAACCCCAGTGAGTTCTTCACCAACAACGCGTTCTGGTCGGTTCCCAGTGATCCGACGGTGGACGGCGGAACGGACTTGAATCAGCCTCCGTACTACGTGCTGATCGGTGATCCGGAGACCGGTGAACCGTCGTTCCGTCTGACCAGTGCGATGGTCGGGTTCAACCGTGAACTTCTCTCCGCGTACATCTCGGTGCGTTCGGATCCGGAGAACTACGGAAAGTTCACGGTGCTGCAGCTACCGACCAACACGCAGACGCAGGGTCCACAGCAGGCGCAGAACTCGATGACATCGGATTCGCGCGTGGCCTCGGACCGGACGCTTCTTCAGCAGTCCAACACGATTCAGTACGGCAACCTGCTGACCCTGCCCATCGCGAACGGCGGCATTCTGTACGTCGAACCGCTGTACACCGAGCGCAACACGGCGTCGACGTCGACGTTCCCACAGTTGACCAGGGTTCTCGTCAGCTACCGCGAGCCCGGTTCGGGAGGCGGCGTCCGCGTCGGGTACGCCGCAACGTTGTCCGAGGCCTTGGACCAGGTCTTCGGATCGGGTACAGGTACCGCGGCGACGGCACCGGGAGGTGACGCCGCGGATCCGCAGTCGACGGCAGAAGCGCCCGACACTGCGAACGGCACCGAGCAGGGAACGGCGCCGGCACCGGCGACGACGCCGCCGGCAACCGGTGGTCAGCCATCGGCCGCGGAGGTGCAGCGTCTGAACTCTGCTCTGGCCGACGTCAGGTCTGCACAGCAGAGCGGCGACCTGGGTCGTCTGGGTGACGCGTTCGATGCCCTTCAACAGGCCATCGACGCGTACAACGCCAACTGACCGTGTACTGATCCGGCAGCCGCACACACGAAGGCGCCCGCATCGCTTCTCTTCCTGAAGCGGTGCGGGCGCCTTCGTGTGTCAGCAGGTCAAGCCTGCGGACGGATTCAGCGTCCGATCGACGCGAGAACCGGGTTGGTGCTGACGAGCTGCTCGAACTGAGCGCTCAGGCCGTACTGGTCTGCGATGCCCTTCGCGGCGTCGAAGCCCTGCTTGGCTGCTGCGGTTGCCTGATCGACAGCCTGCTGCGCCGGTGCCTGGAACTCCGGCGCGACCGGAAGTGCCGGTGCTGCGGGAGCAGCGGGTGCCTCCTCGACAGCGGGTGCGGCCGGTGCAGCGGGGGCTGCCTCGGGCTCCGGGGTGGATGCACCGGTGGTGAGGTTCTGGCCGCAGACCGGCCATGCGCCGACACCCTGGCTCTGCAGCGTGTTCTCGGCAACGCGAATCTGCTCTGCCTTCGAGGCGTTGTGCGGCGATCCGGTGCCGCCGTTGGCGGTCCAGGTGCTCTGCGAGAACTGCAGGCCGCCGTAGTAACCGTTTCCGGTGTTGATGTTCCAGTTGCCGCCACTCTCGCACTGTGCGACGCCGTCCCAGTTGTGCTCGGCTGCGCTGGCGGTGCCCACGGAAAGGCCGAGGGGAATCGCAACGACGGCGCCGGTGACGGCGGCCCATCCGAGTGCACGCTTGCCGAAATGAATTTCCTTGGTCATGCGGGGTGAATCCTCTCCGCGCTTGCCTGCGCAACCCAGCCAGGGGACGACGATCGTTCGTGATCGTCTCCAGGCACCGTGTACGAGAGGCCGGCGCGAGGACTCGGTGCGCGGCGTCGTACGTGTTGCGGCTCTGCCCCCGTGCGTATCGGGGAACCGTTCCCCGCGGGGCAGAGCGATGCAGCGGCGGGGGCGGTACTGACCCTGCGTTGTAGGGCCGACCGTGAAGGTAGTCGAGGATCGTCGTGACGTCACACAAAGAATTCGGAAACCCACTGTCCACCATGTGAGACGGATATTGGTGAAATTGCAGGTGGGACGGCCTTGGAATGCATTCGAGTCTCGTTCGTTACATAGCTGTTATGTGTGATGTCTCACGTGGTTTGTGTGGTCCAGCGCACTGGTTTCGGCCGTTTTTTCCGGTAATTCGCATGTCGAACGACGCAACGGTGTAGTTGTCGACGGCTGTGCACGTGATTTGCATCCGGCGGACACCTTCGGGTAACTTCATCTCTTGCAACGCGGGGTGGAGCAGCTCGGTAGCTCGCTGGGCTCATAACCCAGAGGTCGCAGGTTCAAATCCTGTCCCCGCTACCAATGCAGGAACCCGGCACCGTTCGACGGTGCCGGGTTCTTTGCTGTGTACCCGAGGTGAGCGCCCTTCTGCTCGCATTTACTCCACTCGGCCGGCCTTCAGTGCTCTTCCGGTAATTTGTCAGGACATAAAGACTTAATGGTCCGCGACAGGAGACGGCAATGGCAGATGTGAACGAGGAACAGGCACGGTGGGCCGCTGTGCATGCGCGAGTCGTGGAGCAGGAGAAGCTGATCGGCTTCGAGCGCTTCGACTACGACGATGCCTGGGCTGTCGGATCTGCCTTGGTTGCCGCAGCCCGAGGCACGGGGTTGCCGATAGTCGTATCGATCGTGTTCGGCGAGCAGCGGGTTTTTCACGCGGCCGTCGCCGGCAGCACGGCAGTGAACGACGACTGGGTCGGCTACAAGATCAACACCGTTCGCCGACACAATTTTTCGTCGTACGGGGTAGGCAGTCAGTATCGATCGGAAGGTCGGGACTTCGACGCGGAATCGCGGTACGACAACAGTCGATACGCAGCAGCAGGCGGAGCTGTTCCCATTCGAGTAGCGGGGTCACTCATCGGCGTCATCGGGATTTCGGGCCTGCCGGAAGCCGACGACCATCAGATGGTCGTCGACGCCCTTGCTTCGCATCGATCGCGCGCGATCCCAGCCGAACTGCGGGTCGGCAACTAGCTCGAGGAATCCGATTCCGTGCTCGCAGCGGACGATTCATCCGTCTCGTCCGCGGTGAGGTCGACGGTATCGACCCCCTCGAGAGCCGTGAGCTCCTGTTCGGCCTCGGCGATGAGTCCCTTGGCTTCGTCCTTGATCTTCTTCGCCCACTCGGACATCGTTGCCCTCACTTCCATCGAATATCGATTCCTGCAGTCCTCTCAGTCTATGAGTGTCGGTTCCGGCCCCGAGCGGGCAGCGTCGGACTCGCCCATCCGACAGTGACCCTGCAGTCCGTTTCGGGCATCACGAGCCCGCGGCCTCCCGAGCTTCGTCGGCCCGCCGTCGGAGGTAATCGCGCTCGGGTATCGACCCGGCAGTCGCGCACGCGCGCTCGAAACAGGTCGCTGCGTCCGACGATGCACCGAGGCGGCTGAGTACGTCGCCGCGAGCAGCGTGATACGGCGAGTAGGCCTGCAGGGCGGGTTCGTCGGCCAACGCGTCGAGCTCCATCAGCCCAGCGACCGGCCCGTCGCGCACCGCAATTGCGGCTGCTCGGTTCACAGCGACGACGGGAGACGGGGCGAGCGACATCAACACGCCGTACAGCTCCACGATCTGCGCCCAATCGGTGGCCTCCCACGTTTCCGACTCCACGTGGAGGGCTGCAATCGCGGCCTGTACCGAATAGGGGCCGGCGGCTCCGCCCGTCAGCGCCCGCACGGTCAGGTCGGCTCCCTCGTCGATCATCTCCCGATCCCACCGGGCCCGGTCCTGCTGGTCGAGCATCACGAGCGTTCCGTCGCCGGCCACTCGTGCCGCAGAGCGCGCGTGAACCGACAACATGAGCGCCAGCAATCCCGTCACCTCCCGTTCGCGGGGCAGCAGGGCCTGCAGGATACGGGCGAGCCGAATTGCCTCGTCGGCAAGATCGACACGGACCAGGTCGTCACCGCTCGACGCCGCGTACCCCTCGGTGAAAATCGAATACACGACCTGCAGCACCACCGTCAGTCTGGCGGGCAGCTCGTCGGGGCCGGGTATTCGAAACGGAACCCGGGCCTCTCGGATCTTCTTCTTGGCCCGTGAGATTCGCTGACCCGCAGTCGATGACGGGATCATGAAAGCCCGGGCCACCTCGGCGGTCGTGAGCTGCGCGAGGCAACGCAACGTGAGCGCAACTCGGTCGTCGACGTTCAGTGCTGGATGCGCGCACATGAAGAACATCTGCAGCCGTTCATCGGGCACGTCGTCGTCGAAGGCGCCGGCCGCGAGCGACTCGGTTCGCTGCCCGATACCCGCGCGATCCTGCTCGATCTGAAGTATCGCCAGCTTGGTCGAGAGCGTCCGATCTCTGCGGAGGCGATCGACCGCCCGGCGCCTGGCCGTGGTCAACAGCCAGGCGCCGGGTTTCGTGGGCACTCCGTCGATCGGCCATCGCTGCAACGCAACCTCGATCGCTTCCGAGGTGACTTCCTCGGCCAGGTCGATGTCGCCGTAGCGGTGCACCATCGACGCCAGAAGTCGCCCGTGCTCCTCCCTGAAGACGTCCGAGAGGGAGGCGCGTACGTCGTCGGACACCGGCGTGACGCCGTCAGTACTCGGCGACAGGACGGACGACGACTGAGCCCCCGCCCTTGGAACCGGGGCACCGTGCGGCCCAGTCCAACGCGGCGTCGAGGTCGGGGACATCGATGATCTCGAAGCCCCCCAGAACCTCGCGGGTCTCCGCATACGGTCCGTCGGTGATGCTGCGTTCTCCGGACGAATCGACCTGCACGGTCGTCGCCGTCGTGAGGTCGGCCAGTGCATGACCGGTGACCCATACGCCTGCGTCCTGCATCTCCTTGCCGTACTGCACCCAGTCCGACGGCGTGCATCCGTTGTCGAAATCGGCACGCGGTGCGTTGATCAGCAGCATGTACTTCATGGTGTCCTCCATCGAATTGCTCTTCTGTCTGCGTACATGATGACGACGAACGGGATACGCCGTCTTCGACACGACCCGAAGAAGTTTTTCGGTGGACACCCGATTCTTCCGTCGATACGCGACGTGGCCCCGCGAACCTCACGGTCCACGGGGCCACGTCGTCACAACTGCATCACTTCAGTTCGGCGGATGTCTTTCCGAGAACACGACGGGCGACGATCAACTGCTGAATCTGCTGGGTGCCTTCGAAGATGTCGAGAATCTTCGCATCACGGCTCCACTTCTCGAGCAGAAGGCGCTCCGAGTAGCCGTAGCTGCCTGCCAGTTCGACGGCCTTGAGCGTGATGTCGGTGGCCGAGCGGCCAGCCTTCGCTTTGGCCATCGACGCCTGCAGCGAGTTCGGCTCCTTGTTGTCGGCCATCCACGCGGCCCGCAGCGCGAGCAGATGAGACGCCTCCCAATCGGCCTCGAGACGCAGGAACTCGGCTGCCGCGGCATGCTGACTGTACGCGGGAGTGGTGTACGAGATCTCCACGCCGGCCTCGTCGAGGATGGAGCGCAATTCTTCGAGGGCTGCACGAGCCACACCGATGGCCATACCTGCGACGAGCGGGCGAGTGTTGTCGAACGTCTGCATGACGCCCGCAAAACCCTTCTCGGTGTTCACCTCGGCGGAGCCGAGGAGGTTGTCCTTCGGGATTCGGCAATCCTCGAGCAGGAGAGCGGCGGTGTCCGACGCCTTGATACCGAGCTTGTGCTCGAGCCGAGCAACACTCAGGCCCGGTGCGTCACGCGGTACGACGAAGGACTTGATCGCCGCGCGGCCCTTGGAACGGTCGACACTCGCCCACACCACGATGTGCGTCGAGCGTTCACCGGCGGTGACGTAGATCTTCTCGCCGTTGAGGACCCACTCGTCTCCGTCGAGCACCGCAGTCGTCGTCACGGCAGCGGAGTCCGAGCCGAAGCTCGGTTCGGTGATGGCCATCGATGCCCACACCTTGCCGAAGCGTTCGAGCTGCTCGTCGGTGGACACGGCCGCGATGGCGGAGTTGCCGAGGCCCTGGTACGGAATGGACAGTGTCAAACCGACATCGCCCCAGCAGGTTTCGATGACGTTGACCAACGCAGCCATGTTGCCGCCGTTGGCATTGGCGGTCTTGCTGGGCTTCGGAGCGCTCTCGCTGTCCTTCTCCCGGCCACCAGCGGCGCCGCCGACCTCGGTACCGGCGTCGGACATTCCCTCCACCATGGATGCCATGGTGTCGAGTTCGACGGGGTACTCGTGCTCGGCGAGGTCGTACTTGCGAGAGATCGGGCGGAAGATCTCGGCCGCAACCTGGTGAGCCTGATTCGCCTGTGCCCGAAGCTTCTTGGGAAGTTCTAGATTGATCATGAGTTCAGTCCTTGACCGATGAGTTGCCTACGAGGATGGGGGCGAATCAGATGAGGACGATGCCCTCGGTGACACCGACAGCGCGGAGATCGCGGTACCAGCGTTCGACCGGATGTTCCTTGGTGAATCCGTGTCCACCGAGCAACTGCACACCGTCGGAACCGATCTGCATGCCCTTCTCGGCGGCGAGGCGGCGGGCGAGTGCTGCTTCACGTGCGAACGACTTGCCCTGCTCGGCTCGCGATGCGCCGCGAAGAGTGACCAAGCGCAACCCGTCCAGCTCGATCACGATGTTGGCGACCATGAACGCAACCGCCTGGCGGTTGCTGATCGGCTCGCCGAACGCCTCGCGCTCGTTCACGTACGGAATCACGTAGTCGAGGACGGCCTGGCCTGCGCCGACTGCGAGAGCGGACCAGCCGAGCCGGGCAAGGCTGATGGCGTCGGCGTAGTCGAGTGCGCGCTGATCTACGTCTCCATCACCGAGCAGTGCGGATTCCGGAACCGCGACGTCGGTCAGTACGAGTCGACCCAGTCCGGCGGCACGCAGACCCATGCTCGGATCGGCTTCGACGACGAGACCCTTGGTGTCGGACTCGACGATGAAGAACGCAGGCCTGCCTTCGAGTTCGGCGGCAACGACGAACAGTTCGGAGCTACCCGCCGCAGGCACGACGCTCTTGACGCCGTTGAGCTTGAATCCGCTGGGGGAGCGCACGGCCTTGGTCTGCAGAGCGAACGGGTCGAACAGTGCACGCGGCTCGTTGACCACGACGGCCGCACCCGGGACCTTCTCGCCGACGAACGCGGGCAGGTACGTCTTCTGCTGCGCGTCGGTGCCCCACTGCGTCAACGCGACCGCGACACCGCTCGGCGCGAGGATGGGAAGCGCGAGTCCGAGGTCGCCGTGGGCAAGCGCTTCCGCCACCAATGCGTTGGTGACGGCGCCACGCTCGGTGGCCGCGCCGTCGAGTTCTTCGGGAACGTTGATGAAGGTGATGCCGAGTTCAGCAGAGCGACGAACGAGATCCTCGGGCGACGATGCTGCCGCATCTGCGTCGTGCGCTGCGGGTCGGAGGATCTCCTCGGCGAACTCCTTGACGGTCTCGACGATCATGCGCTGTTCGTCGTCCGGAGTCAGGTCGAAGTAGTCGAGGTTCTTGACCGCGGCGTCCTCGAGGCGTTTCGGCTTGTCGCCTCCGGTGACCTTCGCGAACGTGCGGTTGGCGGCGCCGAGGGTCTTGAAACCCGTCTTGGTGCTCTCGTACGTCACGCGGTCGATGGTCTGGCGAAGGTTGTACTTCTCCGCGAGGTCGGACCCGGTGATTGCCGTGAGCACACGCATGGCGGTGCCGATGGCGTCTCGCTTGAACGGGTTGAGGCCAACTGCGGATGTATCGCGAGGCGCCTTGCGCTTCGTCTCGATGACACTGTCTTGCTTGCTCATGATCACCAGCTGTTTCTCGGCGTCGGGCTCGGACGGGATCTATCTTACTCCCGGGTAAGTTAGCTGTCTACTCCCGAGTAAGAAGTTGGCCCTTCGCGCACGTCACACCCGTTGTGGGAGCATTCGAGCATGCCTGTCATCGCTTCGATCTTCGCTGTCGTCGCCGCCGCGCTGCACGTGGTCATCTTCTTCATGGAATCCGTCGCGTGGACCAAGCCCGCCGTCTGGCGCAGATTCGGAGTCGCCAGTCAGGCCGACGCCGATGTGGTCCGCCCGATGGCCTTCAATCAGGGCTTCTACAACCTGTTTCTGGCAGTGGGAATCGTCGTGGGCCTGTTCCTCGGAGGCGACGCCGGGGACGCGATCGTCGTGTTCTCGTGCCTCAGCATCGTCGGTGCCGCATTCGTGCTGGCCACCGGCGGGCGGAAGTACTTCCGACCGGCCGTGATCCAGGGCATCACCCCGTTGTTGGCATTGCTGTTCGCAGCTTTCCTGTGATGCTCCTATGAGTGTCAAGCGGTGATTTTTCGGGTGAGGAGCTTGAACATTTCGCGGGCGACGGCTCGTTTGAGGCAGCGGATGATGTCGCGTTTGCTTTTGCCTTCGGTGAGTCGTTTGTCGCGGTAGGCCTGGGTTCGTGGGTCTCGTTTGAGACGTGCGACGACGATGATGTGCAGGGCCCGGTTGGCTTGGCGGTTGCCGCCGCGGTTGAGTCGGTTCCGGTTGGTCTTACCCGATGATGCGGGGATCGGTGCGACTCCGCAGAGGTTGGCGAACGCGGCCTCGGTGCTGATGCGCTCGTGGTTGTCGCCGATGGTGATCAACAACTGGGCTGCGGTCTCGTACCCGACGCCGTAGCGTTCGAGAAGGTCCTTGGCTGCGTCGTCGATCAATGGGTGCAGGTCTGCTTCGAGGGCGGTGATTTCCTCGTCGAGCATGCGGATCCGGCGCGCGAGCGATCGGAGCGCGGTCTTGACCGCAGTCGTGCTCAGATCCCGCAGCTGCTCGCGGATCGCGCGTTCACGACGGCCGATTTCAATGCGGTGATCGTTTCGGCACGGGACTTGACGGCGGAGCGACGTGCGTTGTGCAGGAACCTGATTGCTTCGACGTCACCGTTATGTGCTTTCGGGATGGTGCGTGCGATACCCGACGCTGCCAAGCGAGCCGCGCTGTAGGCGTCGAGCGGATCGGACTTGCCGTGGAACCGCCGGGAACGACGGTCGGTGCGGTCGACGTCGACGACGTCGATGCCCGCCTGCTGCAGGACTGCGGTCACTCCCGAGCCGTAGCTGCCGGTGCCTTCGACACCGACCCGTGCGACGACGCCGATCCCGGCCAGCACTGCGCGGTAGCCGGCGGCGGTTGCCGGGAACTGCCGGTCGGCGACGTCGCGGCCGAGGTGGTCGATGACCGCGGCGTGGTGGGTGTCTTTGTGGGTGTCGATACCGACGAACACGGTGAGGCTGACATCGGGTGGATTTTCGGTCATGCTGGACACTGGTTATCCCTTCGTAGGTGACCACGCACCGGCCGGGGGCGGCGGACAACACAGTGACGGGACTCTTTGGTCAGGCTCCTATCAAGTCACTCCGCCCCACCGGTCGCGTGTGAACGCTGTCCGCCGATGCAGTGGCCGACACATCACAGGAAAGACAGCCACAGGCGTCAGAGTGGAAACGAGTCAAATCACCACACCGACGGACAACTCCAGTATCACTGAGTGGAAATGTCGCGTCTTCTGGTCGCTCCGCAGGCTCCGCTCCTGGCCATGGCCTAGATTTCCACTCACGTGCGGCGGAGCCGCGTCAGAACCTCGTCGTGCAGAAGGGCGTTGGTGGCCACTGCGCTTCCGCCGTGCGGGCCTGCGGCGCCATCGAGTGAGGAGAAGCGCCCACCTGCTTCCCGAACCAGGATGTCCAGGGGTGCCAGGTCCCACAGCGACACCTCGGGTTCGGTCGCGATGTCGAGGGTGCCCTCGGCGAGGAGGCAGTAGGAGAAGAAGTCGCCGTACCCGCGAACCCGCCACACCTCGTCCGTCAGGTCGACGAATCGATCCCGCAGCCCACGCTCCTGCCAGCCGGACAGGCTCGCGAAACTCAAACTGGCAGAGCTCAGTTCGCGAACCGACGATACTGTGATGGAACGAGGTTCGCCGCCGTCGTAGGACGTCCACGCGCCCCCGTCCTTGGACGCCCACCAGCGCCGGTTCAGCAACGGAGCACTGATCACGCCCACCACCGGAATGCCGTCTTCGAGCAACGCGACGAGCGTGGCCCAGATCGGCACACCTCGCACGAAATTCTTGGTTCCGTCGATCGGGTCGACGACCCATTGCCGCCCGTCGAAGACAGCGTCGCCACCGAACTCTTCGCCCAGGACGGAATCGTCCGGCCGCTCGTCCTGGAGGATGGACCTCACCTTGTTCTCGACGGCGAGGTCGGCGTCGCTGACCGGGCTCAGGTCGGGTTTGTCGTCGACCACCAGGTCGAGAGCGAGAAAACGATCCCGCGTGATGACGTCGGCCCGGTCGGCGATGGACAGTGCGAGCTGCAGGTCAGCGGCAGAAAAAGTCACGCGTCAAACACTAATGCCCGGGGTGTCGGTGGCACCGTCACCCCGGGCGCTGTGCACGTCAGGCCGTGACTTCGTTCAACTTCCCGGTCGCGACGTCGAAGACGAATCCGCGCACCGAGTCGTGCTTGGTCACGAACGGGCTCTGCTCGATCCGCGCGAGCGACTGCCGCACGTCGGCGTCGAGGTCGGGGAACGCTTCAGCTGCCCAGTTGGGCTTGATGCCGATCTCGTCCTGGATGCCGTTCTTGAATTCGTCGTCGGTGAACGTCAGCATTCCGCAGTCGGTGTGGTGAATCAGAATGATCTCCTTGGTCCCGAGCAGACGCTGACTGATGGCGAGCGACCGAATCTCGTCGTCGGTGACGACGCCACCTGCGTTGCGGATGACGTGCGCCTCGCCTTCGTTCAATCCGAGAATGCGGTAGACGTCGAGACGCGCGTCCATGCATGCCACCACCGCAACGTTCTTCGACGGTGGAAGCGGGAGCGGTCCGGTGAACTGTGCCGCGTACGCCTCGTTGTTCTTCAGGTACTCGTCGGTGACCGACATCGATTCTCCTCCAGAAGTTTCTGCGTGGGGTGGGGTTGCGCAGATGGCGCCGACTGTGGGCACCCCTGCGGTCGGGGTGAACCGTGGACAGCGACAGAGACTGGCGCCGGTCCTGCAGAAATCGACGTGGAGGCGCGCAACCAACAGCAGGGGGTGCGCGGCATGGTCGCATGCGTATGTGTCGATGCCGAGAAAACTAACAGGAGATCGACGTTCGGGCCAGGGCTCGCGATCCACAGCCGTGCCTGCTCACGCCCTTGGAAGGGCCCGTCGGCACCGTAGAAATCCTGCTCGTCGGGCAGCGTTGGTCGGGCGAGTGCGCCGCGGCCGGTAAACTTCGATCTCGTGCATCCTGACGTCTCCGCGGACCTGAACGAACTCGACATCACCCTCACGACGATCGAGTCGGTTCTCGACGTCGAGGAACTACGTCGCCGGATCGACGAGCTGGAACATCAGGCTGCGTCGCCGGACCTGTGGAACGACCAGGAACACGCTCAGCAGGTCACCAGTCAGCTCTCGCACGCGCAGGCCGAACTCCGCCGCGTCGAGGAACTGCGGGGGCGCCTCGACGATCTGCCGGTGCTCTACGAGCTGGCCGAAGGAGAAGAAGGCGACGCAGCAGCGTCGGCGACGGCCGATGCCGACGCCGAGCGGGCATCGCTGCGCGAGGACATCGCCGCGGCCGAGGTGCGCACGCTTCTCTCCGGTGAGTACGACCAACGTGACGCGCTCGTCAACATTCGTTCCGGTGCAGGCGGCATCGACGCCGCGGACTGGGCCGAGATGCTCATGCGCATGTACATCCGCTGGGCGGAGAAGCACGGCTACGGCGTCGAGGTCTACGACACGTCCTACGCCGAAGAGGCCGGAATCAAGAGCGCTACCTTCGCGGTGAAGGCTCCGTACACCTACGGCACGCTGTCGGTCGAGCAGGGCACCCACCGCCTCGTGAGGATCAGCCCGTTCGACAACCAGGGACGACGGCAGACCTCGTTCGCCGAGGTCGAGGTGCTTCCGGTCGTCGAGACGACCGATCACATCGAGATTCCCGAGGGTGACATCCGAGTCGACGTCTATCGGTCCAGCGGTCCGGGCGGACAGTCCGTCAACACCACGGACTCGGCCGTGCGTCTGACGCACATTCCCACAGGAATCGTCGTGACGTGTCAGAACGAGAAGTCGCAGCTGCAGAACAAGGTGTCCGCGATGCGGGTCCTCCAGGCCAAGCTGCTCGAGGTCAAGCGCAAGGAAGAGCGCGCCGAGATGGACGCCCTCAAGGGCGACGGCGGAAGTTCCTGGGGTAACCAGATGCGCTCCTACGTGCTGCATCCGTACCAGATGGTCAAGGATCTGCGCACCGAGTACGAGGTCAACAACCCCTCCACCGTGCTCGACGGCGACATCGATGGTTTCCTGGAAGCAGGAATTCGATGGCGTATGCGGGGGGACGAGTAGACACACGATGAACACAGCACTGTCGTTCTCGGTAACACCGGAGGTCCAACTCAACGGCCTCGGAATTGTGCTGTACATCCTCGGAGGACTCCTGGTCGCGCGTCTCATCACGTGGACAGGTACGCGGATCACCTCACGCATCGACTCCAACTATCAACACAGCGATGCCCTGGTGCGGTCCGAGGCAGCAAAGCATCGGCACGCACTCGCTCAGGTGATCACCTGGGTCGCTGTCACTCTCGTCTACATCCTGGTGACCATCGAGGTGCTCAGGAGGCTCGGCTTCGGCGTCGGTGGCCTCGTCGCTCCCGCGACGGTGATCGGTGCGGCACTGGGTTTCGGTGCGCAGCGGGTCGTGCAGGACATCCTGGCCGGATTCTTCATCATCACCGAACGGCAGTACGGGTTCGGTGATGTCGTGCAGATCGCCGTCAACGGCTCGGCGGAGGACGCGGAAGGCACCGTCGAGGACGTGACGCTGCGCGTCACCCGCGTTCGGAGTGTCGACGGGGAAGTCATCACTGTCCCCAACGGCCAGATCGTCAAAGCCATCAATCTCTCCAAGGACTGGGCACGCGCTGTCGTGGACGTGCCGATCCCGTCCATCGCGGACTTGAACCGGGTCAACGAGATCCTCCGCCGCGTGGGACACACGGCATTCGAGGACCGCCGTCTGCGGCCGCTGCTGCTGGACGAGCCGACCGTCATGGGGGTCGAATCCATCGAGGTCGACCAGGTCAACGTGCGGCTCGTGGCTCGGACTCTTCCCGGCAAGCAGTTTCAGGTCGGCCGAGAACTACGTGTTCGGGTGGCAGCAGCGCTGCAGCCCGAGGGCATTAGCGTCAGCCCGGACGTGTCGACCGCAGGAGTCGCACCGGACGGCGCCCGCCGGGATCGCGAGGAGGAGCTGTGACCGAACCTCGACCGGACACGGACACCGACGCGCAGCCGCGTAACTGGAGAAGCTGGAGAATTCCGAACCGCATTCGTGGCGTGCGGACGTCGACGTTGTTCTTCGGTGTCTGCTTCGTTCTGACCGGACTGCTGTACGTACAGGTGGACGAGGTCGTCACCGCGCAGCGAGAAGACGTTCAAGGACCGACGGCGGTCGACCCGGGGAGCTACCCGACGCAAGCGCCGCAACAGACGTACCAGCCGACGTACACGTCCACTCCTTCTCCGACCACCACGGTCGATTCGTCCGCCACCGACGAGCAGTCCGGCGCGCCCGGGGGGTCGGGTGACCCCGGATCGCCCACAGGGCAGACCGGTACGTCGGCAACGCAGGATCCGACGTACCTGCCGGGGCTGACGGTGCCGCCGCAACTGCGGTCCCTGCTACCCCCTGCTCCGCAGGCCCCGACGGCCACCGGATCTCCCTAGAATTCCTCAGGCAACACACATGTCGAGCCGAGTCGGTTACCGGTAGGTAAGGGCTACACTGGCGACCCGTGATCAGCACCTCGAATGTCTCCAAGTCCTACAAGACATCCACCAGGCCGGCGTTGGACGACGTCACGGTGTCGGTGGACAAGGGCGACTTCGTGTTTCTCATCGGACCGTCGGGATCCGGGAAGTCGACGTTCATGCGCCTTCTCCTGAAGGAGGAGACACCCACCTCCGGCGACATCCACGTCGCGGACTTCCACGTGAACCGGTTGTCCTCGCGGCGCGTGCCGAAGCTCAGACAGAGCATGGGGTGCGTGTTCCAGGACTTCCGTCTGTTGCAGCAGAAGACGGTCGTGGAGAACGTGGCCTTCGCGCTCGAGGTCATCGGCAAGCCGCGATCGATGATCAAGCGGACGGTGCCCGAGGTCCTGGATCTGGTCGGGCTCGGCGGCAAGTCGGATCGACTGCCCACGGAGCTGTCCGGTGGTGAGCAACAGCGCGTCGCCATCGCCCGGGCCTTCGTGAACCGCCCACTGGTGCTGCTGGCCGACGAACCGACGGGAAACCTCGATCCGGACACGAGCCAGGACATCATGATGCTGCTCGAGCGGATCAACAGGACCGGAACGACGGTGCTGATGGCGACCCACGACAACCACATCGTCGACTCGATGCGTCGGCGGGTCATCGAACTGGACAACGGCAGAGTGGTGCGTGACGAGGCCCGAGGGGTCTACGGCGTCGGTAGGTAGTACGCCGCCGCACTTCTGCCGCCACGACTACAGACATCGACGACTACAGACATCGACGACTGCAGACACCACCGAAGGGCCCGGATTCCCCGATGCGCGCAAGTTTCATTTTCAGCGAGGTCCTGACCGGACTTCGCCGCAACATCACCATGACCATCGCCATGATTCTGACGACGGCCATTTCGCTCGGCCTGTTCGGAGGCGGACTGCTCGTGGTGCAGATGGCGGGCAAGACGCAGCAGATCTTCCTGGACCGCGTCGAAGTACAGATCTTCCTCACCGACGACATCTCGGCGACCGATCCGGACTGCGCGGAATCCACGTGCTCCACGTTGCGCAGCGAACTCGAGCAGACACCGTCCGTGGTGTCGGTTCAGTACCTCAACCGCGACGACGCAGTCAAAGATGCGACCGAGCGCGTGTTCAAGGATCAACCGGAACTCGCGGAGCTGGTCAGCCCGGACAGCTTCCCGGCCTCGTTCAAGGTCAAGCTCAGTGATCCCGAACGCTTCGGCGTCATCAACGACAACTTCGCCGGTCAGCCGGGAGTGCAGAGCGTGCTCAACCAGCGAGACCTGGTCGAGCGTCTGTTCAGTGTGCTCAACGGTGTACGCAACGCAGCATTCGCCATCGCGATCGTTCAAGCCGTGGCCGCGGTTCTGTTGATCGCGAACATGGTTCAGATCGCGGCGTTCACCCGCCGCACCGAGGTGGGAATCATGCGACTCGTCGGTGCAACCAGGTGGTACACCCAGCTGCCCTTCCTGCTCGAAGCCGTGGTGGCTGCGCTGATCGGATCCGGGCTCGCGATTGCGGGGCTGTTCACCGCGAAGAACCTCTTCATCGACGACGTGTTGTCGGAGGTGTACGACGCCAACATTCTCGCCCGAATCTCCAACAGCGACGTTCTGCTCGTCTCTCCGTTCCTGGCGCTCGTCGGCATCGGTATGGCGTCGGTCACCGCGTACATCACGTTGCGGTTGTACGTCCGCGAGTAGGTTCCCGATTCGGCCGAGTCCATCCGGAAGAAAAGTGCTTGCGACACGGTTCTATGCTGGAGCGGACAGCGCAGAGAGCGCGTACGCACGGACGAACAGCGCTCGAGAAAGGGCCCTGAAGTGAAAGAGAAGGGCCGCAAGGCCATTGCGACGAACCGCAAGGCGCGCCACCACTACTCGATTCTCGACGTCTACGAGGCCGGTATCGCGCTCGTGGGCACCGAGGTGAAGAGCCTGCGTGAAGGCAAAGCGTCGCTTGCGGACTCGTTCGCGACGGTCGACGACGGCGAGATCTGGTTGCGCGGGCTGCACATCCCCGAGTACACGCAGGGGAGTTGGACCAACCATGCGCCCAGACGCACCCGAAAACTGTTGCTGCACAAGCGCGAGATCGAGCGACTCGTCGGGAAGACGAAAGAAGGGTCGCTGACCCTCGTACCGTTGTCGATGTACTTTTCCGACGGCAAGGTCAAGGTCGAACTTGCCCTCGCGAAGGGTAAGCAGGACTACGACAAGCGCCAGGACCTGGCCCGTCGCACCGCCGAGCGTGAAGTGACCAGGGAGCTCGGCCGCCGCATCAAGGGTATGCGGTGAGGGGGTACGCGGTGAGGGGCGAGCGGTGAGGGGTTCGCGCTGACCGCGATCCTGCTCGCACTCGTCGCCGCGGTGGGATACGGCGTCAGCGATTTCGTCGGGGGTGTGGCGTCCCGTCGGGTGGCGGCCCTGCGAGTGGTGATCGTCTCCTACCCGTTCTCGTTGGTGATCGTGCTGATCGTGGCGCCGTTCGTCGGGGGCCAGATCTCTTTGGTGCCCATTCTGTGGGGCTTGGCGTCGGGAGTGGCAGGTGGCCTGGCCGTCTGGTGGTTCTACCTCGCGCTCGCGTCGGGCCCGATGGCGGTCGTGTCACCGCTGACCGCCGTGCTGGTGGCGGGCATACCCGTCATCGCCGGATTCGCGATCGGGGAGCGTCCGGGTGCGCTCGCGTTCGTGGGTATCGCGTTGGCGTTGATCGCGGTTCTCCTCGTCAGCAAGGAGTCTCCCGACGACACGACAGGTGAAGTAGCCGGTGGTCGCGAGATGAAATTCACCCCGACGGTGGCGTGGTTGACCGTCGGATCGGGTGTCACGTTCGCGCTCGCGTTCATCTGCCTCCATCAGATCGGCGACGGATCGGGATTGTGGCCGCTGGCGGCATCTCGTGCGTCGGCGACGGCGGTGGTGTGGTGTGTTGCGCTCGCCTCCGGTCATTTCGCGCTGCCGCACGGCAGTGTGCTGAAGCTCGCTGCGTTCGTCGGCATTCTCGACGTCGTGGCGAACGCCGCTCTGCTCTACGCGTACCAGGGTGGGTTGCTGTCCT
The DNA here is from genome assembly GCF_002259425.1 of Rhodococcus sp. 14-2470-1a. NCBI lineage: Bacteria > Bacillati > Actinomycetota > Actinomycetes > Mycobacteriales > Nocardiaceae > Rhodococcus > Rhodococcus sp. 14-2470-1a. Next base: position 29,132 of record NZ_NPFZ01000001.1, on the reverse strand, counting down.
TGGTCAGTGTCATCGCATCGTTGTATCCCGCGGCGACCGTGCTCCTGGCGATGGTCATGCTCGGCGAGCGTGTCGGAAGACTGCAGCAGGTTGGGATGGTCGTCGCTCTCGGCGCGGTGGGTCTGATCGCCCTGGGTTGATCGGCCGACGTCGACGGGCCAGGTGAGATCGGGTTGAGATACGCCCACGGGGGTATCGATAGACGATGAACGCCAACAGCAGCCCCGATGCCCGCCGTGTCCTCGTCACCGGAGCGACCGGTTATCTCGGCGGCAGGCTCGCTCCGCGTCTTCTGGACGCGGGATTCACGGTTCGGGTGTTGGCCCGCACCCCCGACAAGCTCCAGGGAGTGCCGTGGGCGGACGACGTCGAGATCGCCCAGGGAGATCTGGGTGACCGCGATTCGCTGAAGAAGGCGTTCGCCGACGTCGATGTCGTCTACTACCTGGTGCACTCGATGGGTTCCGGCGGCGGCGACTTCAAGAAGACCGAGCGTGAGAGCGCCGAGAACGTCGCTGCGGTCGCCGCGGAGGCCGGAGTGTCGAGGATCGTCTATCTCGGCGGGCTGCACCCCCAGTCGGGGGAGCTTTCCGAGCACCTGGAATCGCGCGCCGAAGTCGGCACTATTCTGTGCGAGTCCGAAGTGCCGACCTTCGTCCTCCAGGCCGGAGTGGTCATCGGTGCGGGATCGGCGTCGTTCGAGATGATTCGCCACCTCACCAACAGGCTGCCGGTCATGACGACACCGCGCTGGGTCCACAACAAGATTCAGCCGATCGCAGTGCGCGACATCTTGCACTACCTCCTCGGTGCTGCGGACGCGGACCTTCCCGAGAGCAGGACCTACGACGTCGGCGGCCCGGACGTGATGGAGTACGGCGAGATGATGAACATCTACGCGGACGTTGCAGGGCTCCGTAAGCGACAGATGGTGGTACTGCCGGTTCTCACCCCGCGGCTGGCCGGCCACTGGATCGGTCTGGTGACCCCGATTCCGAGGGGACTGGCGATGCCGCTCATCGAATCACTGCAGTTCGACGCCGTGGCCCACGAAACCGACATCGACGCCGTCGTCGAACGACCGGAGGGTGGTCTGACGCCGTACCGCGATGCGGTTCGGCTGGCTCTACGCACCATCGACGACGGCGAGTCGGAGTCGACGTGGACGTCGACCGTGTCGGCCCCGTCGGATCCTCTTCCCTCCGACCCCGATTGGGCGGGAGAAACCGTCTTCACCGACGTGCGCAGCGTCTACCTCGGGAGCGGGGCCGACGAGATCCGAAGCCGTGTGGGCAAGGCTGTCGCAGCAGGCAGCGCCGAGAACTGGCAGATCGAGCGCGGTGCGTCGGACGGCAGTGATTCGGACGGCAGTGATTCGGACGGCAGTGATTCGGACGGCAGTGATTCGGACGGTGACATCAGGCTACGTTCCACTGCTACGTTGCCCGGGAACGCGTGGATGCAGTATTCGGTGGTGTCTGCAGGCGGGGGAACGCGGCTCGAGCAACGCATCGACTTCTTTCCTCGCGGTCTCGCAGGCCGCGCCTTCTGGTACGGATCGCTGCCCGCCCGCAAGGTGATCGCAGGGCGTCAGTTGCAACGCGTCGTTGCCCTGGTCGACCGCGCATAGTCACGCGCGCCGTATATCGGGATGATTCTGTCCGGGGGACGCGTTACACTGACAAGCCCCGGCAGAGTGCTGGGGACGTACGGGGCTGAACGGTTTCGACTCTGTATGTTGAGTCAGGGGAAGCGTGTCGGTGCAGGCGAGAGACCACCGTAAGCGTCATCGCAAACATATAAGCGCCGATTCCAATCAGCGCGACTACGCACTCGCTGCCTAAGTAGCGACTGCGTGTCTGTCAGTCCGGGTTCGCCCTCGACCCGGGTACTGGCATCAGCTAGAGGGCTTACCGATTCACTCGGCCACGGAGTGATGAGGAACATCAAACAGTGGCTGGGATCGTCATCCTGGCTTGTTTGCGAGATCAGGAGATCCAAGTAGAGGCATAGCAGACTGCACACGGAGAAGCCCTGGTGATACAGCGGAGGACCCGGGTTCGATTCCCGGCAGCTCCACCGAGACCGGGTCGGAAAGCACACGCTTTCCGACCCGGTTTTTTCTTGCCCGAAGCCTGTAATTCACCTCACAATCGCCTGGCATCGCAAGAATCCAACCCGTGGCAGCGATGGTGTCGAATAGTGATCATGAGCAAGATCGCCACGCCGAAGTTGTGGTCCGGCCCCAGTCCGCGCGGCACTGTCCGCGCCGTCGTCCTCGTCCTGCACGGAGGCAAAGTGGACAGCCACGCGCCCAGTAGGCCCTGGCATCTGTCGGGACTGCGCATGTGGCAGTTCACGTGGGCGCTGCGGCGTGCCGGCCGAGCCGATGGCATAGCAGTACACCAACTGCAGTACCGGTTCCGCGGATGGAACGGTGTCGAACGCAGCCCCGTTCGTGACGCCCGTTGGGCGTTGCTACGGATTCGAGACGAGCATCCCGGTGTGCCGGTGGTGGTCGTCGGGCACTCGATGGGCGGGCGGACGGCGGCCGCCGTCGGCCACGATCCGGGGGTCCTGGGCCTCGTGGCGCTCGCGCCGTGGTGGCCCGACGGCGACGAGCTGGCGAACATCCAGTCCGACCGATCGGTGCGGGTCCTCCACGGGCGCGACGACAGTTGGACGGATCCGCGAAAGTCGTCGGCTGAAGTCGAGTCCGCACGCAGGCGGGGTGTCGATGCGACGTTCGTGGACATGGACGGCGGTCACTTCATGATTCGAAAGTCCCGCACATGGGTCGAGAAGACGACGAAATTCGCGATGGACATCATCGCGCGTGTCCCCTCCGAAGAAAACGGAGTGTCGTCGTGACGCGTCGGCGTGTGGCGGTCGTAGGTAGTGGTGTCGCGGGTTTGACTGCGGCGTACGTGTTGTCGAAGTCCGCGCACGTGACTCTGTACGAGGCCGACGACAGGCTCGGCGGTCATGCCGATACACATGTTGTCGACGGTGTGGGCGTCGACACCGGCTTCATCGTCCACAACGACCGGACGTATCCGACTCTGCTCCGTCTCTTCGCCGAGTTGAACGTGCCCACGCAGGAATCCGACATGAGCATGTCGATTCGGTGCGACGGTTGTGGCCTCGAATACTCCGGTGGCCAGGGGGTCCGAGGGATTCTTCCTTCGGTACGGACGTTCGCCCGCCCTCGGTATCTGAAGATGCTGCGCGAAATCACGCGATTCCACCGGACCGCGACGGAGTTGCTGCGAGCGACCGACAGCACTGTCTCCGACGAAACTCTGGCCGATTTCCTCGGTCGCACGCGCTTCTCCGAATACTTCACCGCGCATTTCATGGCTCCACTCGTCTCGGCGGTGTGGTCGTGTGATCCGGGCACGGCCCTGAACTATCCGGCGCGATATCTGTTCACTTTTCTCGAACACCACGGCATGCTCAGCGTGACGGGCTCTCCGGTCTGGCGCACGGTGACCGGCGGCTCGGTGCGCTACGTCGAGCGCGTCGCCGCGTACATCGACGAGATCCGCACGAGTACAGCGGTACACGCGGTGTACCGACACGTCGACGGAGTCGACATCCGCGATTCTCGCGACGTGCTGGAACGCTACGACGCCGTCGTCATCGCGGTACATCCCCACCAGGCGCTGAAGATGCTCGCCGAGCCCACCGCGCTCGAGCACTCGGTGCTCGGGTCGATGCCGTACTCCATCAATCACACTCAGCTCCACACCGACCAGTCGGTACTTCCGGCGACGACGAGTGCGCGGGCGTCGTGGAACTACCGAATTCCGGAATGCGGCGCGCAGCCGGACAGCGTTCTCGTCAGCTACGACATGACGAGACTGCAGAGGCTGGCAGGCTCGCAGCGATTCCTGGTGACACTCGGTGGATCTCACGTCGTCGACCCGTCGACCGTTCTCGACGAGATGACGTACGAGCACCCGCAGTACACGCCCGCGTCGCTCGAAGCTCAACGCAGGCTCCCGGAATTGAACACCGACATTGTGGCTTTCGCGGGTGCCTACCACGGTTGGGGTTTCCACGAAGACGGTGCGGAATCAGGTCGGGTGGCTGCCGAACGTGTGGGCGGGCAGTGGACGTGACGCACGCCAACGCCATCTTCTCAACGACCATCGTGCACGTGCGTACGGCGCCGATACGAAACAAGTTTCGCTACCGCAGTTACAGTTGGTTCGTCGACCTCGACCGTCTGCCCGCGTTTCCGCGGTGGATCCGGCCACTCGCGACGTTCCACGCGAGCGATCACATCGGTGACCCCTCGAAGTCCATCCGGCAGAACATCGACGCGTTTCTGGCGGACCAGGGCATCGACCTCGGCGGCGGACGGATCACGATGCTCGCCAGCGCCCGGGTGCTCGGACACACGTTCAACCCACTCAGCGTCTTCTGGTGTCACGACCGGGAGGACGGGCTCGTGTGCGTCGTCGCTGAAGTCCACAACACCTACGGTGAGCGATACGCCTACCTGCTGCACACCGACGACGTGGGCGCGGCGCGAGCACGTAAGGAGTTCTACGTCTCTCCGTTCAACGATGTCAGTGGCGAATACCGGATGAAACTGCCCGAGCCGGACTCGACACTGGCGCTCTCCATCGTTCTCGAACGCGAGGGCGCACCGCCGTTCGTGGCGAGCGTGACCGGGCACCGAAGGCCTGCCACCACTCGATCGGTGCTGGCATCGGCAGTTTCGGTTCCGCTCGCGCCCGCGCGTGTGGTGGCACAGATTCGCTGGCAAGGAATTCGGCTGTGGGCGAGGGGTCTACCCATCGTTCCACGTCCGAAAGCACCCGCTGTACGAAAGGCAACACGATGACAACCGTCGTTCGATCGAAGTCCGACGTGGACACACACAATTGGCCAGGCATCGCTTTCGTGCCGGCAGGGACGAAGGCAAAGGTCGCCGCGCCGGTCGCCGACTTCCTGTTTCGCCGCGCAGTGGGAACGCTGCCACTTCGGGCTCGCTTCGCCGACGGCAGCGTGATCGGTGGCGGCGGCCCCGAATCCCCGGTGATGCAGATCGTGCGGCCAGCCGACTTCGCTGCGCGAGTAGGCCAGAGCGGACTCATCGGGTTCGGTGAGGCGTACATGGCAGGGGACTGGGACGCGGAAGACCTGACCGCGGTACTCGAAGTGTTCGCCACTCGGATGGCAACGTTGATTCCGAGATCGCTGCAGCGTCTCCGCGGCCTGTACGTGCCGAAACCCCCACGTGCGGAGCGGAACACGACCGACAACACTCGATCCAACATCTCGCGACACTACGACCTGTCCAACGACCTGTTCGAACTGTTCCTCGACGAGACCATGACCTACTCGAGCGCGCTGTTCGCGTCCGGGGGCACCCGTGAGGACGGCGAACCGCTCGCGGAAGCGCAGCGACGCAAGATCGACAGGTTGCTCGACCGCGCCCAAGTCGGAGAAGGAAGCCGCGTACTGGAAATCGGCACGGGCTGGGGTGAACTGGCCATCCGTGCGGCGACGCGGGGGGCGATGGTGCGCTCGGTGACGTTGTCCACCGAGCAGCAGGAACTCGCCTGCAAGCGTATCGCCGACGCCGGGTACTCGGAACGGGTCCAGGTCGACCTACTCGATTACCGCATGGTCGACGGTGAATACGACGCGGTGGTGTCGGTCGAGATGATCGAGGCGGTCGGACACGAATACTGGGGTACGTACTTTCGGACCATCGACAGGGTTCTCGCGCCCGGTGGGAGAGTGGCGATCCAGGCGATCACGATGCCGCACGATCGGATGCTGGCCACCCGGAACACGTACACCTGGGTGCACAAGTACATCTTCCCCGGTGGGTTCCTGCCATCGCTGCGCGCGATCGACGAGGTCACCGAGAGTCACACGACTCTCCGTGTGCGCGAGCGATTGTCGATGGGCGACCATTACGCACGGACCCTGCGGAGGTGGGACGAGGAGTTCACCGCCCGCCGCGCCGAGACGTCGGAGTTGGGGTTCGATCGGACATTCGACCGAATGTGGCACTTCTATCTGTGCTACTCGGAAGCGGGCTTCCGCTCCGGGTATCTCGATGTGCAGCAGATCGTTCTGGACCGTAGGGGAGACAGATGAGCACCGCTGGAGTTGCACCGCGTATCGCGGAGTTGGTGGCGCCCTACGTCGGAGGGAATCTGCCGGTGCGCTTGCACGCATGGGACGGCAGTGTCGCCGGGACCGTCGGCGCCCCCGACGTACACCTGAAGTCGCCGAACGTTCTGCGGCGACTGCTGTGGAACCCGGGGGAGTTGGGTGCGGCGCAGTCCTACGTACTGGACGAACTCGACGTCGACGGTGACCTCGGAGCCGCGCTCGCCCACGTGTGGAGCGAAGTTCGAGCGAGGAAGCTGTCGGCCGTTCGTCCGTCACCCGCGGCGCTGCTGAAGCTCGCCAAGTTGGCCCGTGAACTCGGAGTGTTCGGTCGTCCCCTCGCCCCGCCTGCGTCGCAGGCGGTCGTCAAGGGCAGGCTGCATTCGCTGGTGCGGGACCGCGCCGCGATCAGCCACCACTACGACCTGTCGAACGACTTCTACGAACTGGTGCTCGATTCCCACATGGCGTACTCGTCGGGGTACTGGACGTCCACCGCACCGACGTACACCCTCGACGACGCACAGACGGACAAGCTCGACCTCGTGTGCCGCAAGATCGGCCTGGACACCGCTCCCGGTCAGCGGTTCCTCGACGTGGGCTGCGGTTGGGGTTCGTTGAGTCTGCACGCGGCACAGGAATACGGCGCCCACGTCGTCGGCGTCACGATCTCGCGTGAGCAGAAGGCGTTCATCGACAAGCGAATTGCGGACCGAGGACTACAGGACCGCGTCGAGATCAGGATCCAGGACTACCGCGAGATCCCCGACGGTCCGTTCGACGCGGTCGCGTCCATCGAGATGGGCGAGCACGTGGGTGAGTCGAACTACCCCACGTACACCGCTGCGTTGCACCGCAACGTGCGGCCGGGCGGGCGGGTGTTGATCCAGCAGATGTCCCGCAAAGAAGGCGACAATCCGGGCGGAGGTGCGTTCATCGAGCAGTTCATCGCTCCGGACATGTACATGCGCCCCGTCGGTCGAACCGTCGCGATGATCGAGGAAGCCGGACTCGAAGTGCGCGACGTCCATGCGATGCGTGAGCACTACGTGCGAACGGTGGACGTGTGGACCGAGCGATTCGAGGCGCGCTGGGACGACGTCGTCGAGCTCGTCGGAGAGGAGGTCGCACGCGTCTGGCGGCTGTATCTCGTCGGCGGAGGCATGGCGTTCCGCGAGGGCCGAATGGGCGTCGACCAGATACTGTCGGTGCGCCCCGGACCCGACGGGCAGGTCGACTTCGATCCCGTTCGACCTGTCTGGGTAGGTACCGAACCGTGAATGCATTCGATCGGTCCGAGTTCCTGACAGTGTCCGGCTCCGCGCTGCTCGCCACCGCCGTTCTGATGATCGTCACCGCACTCGTCGGCAGCAGGATCGGGCGGCACAGCGTCGTCGACGTGACGTGGGGTGGAGGTTTCGTCCTCATCGCGCTCGTGTCGGGCGTGGTCGGAACCGGGGAGGGATGGCGCCGGCTGCTGGTGACGGTCATCGTCGCGGTATGGGGACTGCGCTTGGCGTGGCACGTGTTTCGCCGGTCGATCGGCAGCGGCGAGGACCCGCGGTACGAGGAGTTGCTGTCGAAGGCCACGGGAAACCGTACTCTCTACGCCCTCCGGAAGATCTACCTGACGCAGGGGGTGGCCCTGTGGTTCGTCTCGCTGCCCATCCAGGTCTCCGCCGTCGCGCAGTCCTCCGTGCCGGTGACGGTCGTTCTCGGCGTGCTGCTGTGGGCTGCCGGCCTGACATTCGAAGCTCTCGGTGACGCGCAGTTGAGAGCGTTCAAGGCGGACCCGTCGAACAAGGGCAGGATCATGGACCGCGGTCTGTGGTCGTGGACGCGGCACCCCAACTACTTCGGTGACGCCTGTGTGTGGTGGGGGATCTTCCTCGTCGCGGCGTCGGCGTGGCCCGGGGTGCTCACGGTCCTCTCGCCCGTCGCGATGACCTATTTCCTCGTGTTCGCGACGGGTGCGCGTCTGCTGGAACGCTCCATGCAACGACGCCCGGGATACGCCGACTACCAGCGTCGCACGAGTTACTTCCTGCCTCGCCCTCCGAAATCACCTCGCACTTCCTAGCCGCGCCCCGCCGCGTTCTCGGTCAGCGATTAGAGTCGAACTGGCCGGCACAGGGTGAGAACAAGGAGGCGCATCGTGGCGCACGAACGAGCTGGAACAATTGCCCTTCCCGAGGACCTCGTGGATGTCGCGCAGTTGATCACCGCCTACTACTCGCGGACGCCCGACGTGTCGGATCCCGGGCAACAGGTCGTGTTCGGAACCTCGGGACACCGGGGTTCCAGCCTCGACTCGGCGTTCAACGAACGCCACATCCTGGCGACAACTCAGGCGATCGTCGAATATCGTGCGTCGCAAGGGATCACGGGTCCGCTGTTCATCGGGCGCGACACCCACGCACTGTCCGAGCCTGCCTGGACCACGGCGCTCGAAGTGTTGGCCGCCAACGATGTCACCGTGCTGGTCGACTCCGGGGACCGCTACACACCTACTCCGGCTGTCAGTCACGCGATTCTGCGGTACAACGCGTCGGGACCGGAACGCCGCGCCGACGGAATCGTCGTGACCCCGTCTCACAACCCACCGCGTGACGGAGGCTTCAAATACAACCCTCCCCACGGCGGGCCCGCCGACAGCGACGCCACGTCGGTCATCGCAGCTCGCGCCAACGAACTTCTGCGCGCCGACCTCGCCGGGGTGCGGCGGGTGTCCCTCGACACCGCGATGCGCACCACCGTCGAACGCTACGATTACCTCGGCACGTACGTCGACGACCTGCCCAGCGTCGTGGACCTCGACGCGGTTCGCGCCGCGGGCGTTCGGATCGGTGCAGATCCGCTCGGCGGCGCAAGCGTCGACTACTGGGACGCGATCGCCGAGCGCCACAACCTCGACCTCACCGTGGTGAATCCACTCGTCGACTCCACCTTCCGTTTCATGACTCTCGACACCGACGGCAAGATCAGGATGGACTGCTCGTCGCCGAACGCGATGGCGTCGTTGATCGCAGCTCGGACGTCGTACGACATCGCCACCGGCAACGACGCGGACTCGGACCGGCACGGCATCGTCACGCCCGACGGTGGACTGATGAATCCCAACCACTACCTGGCCGTGGCGATCGACTACCTGTTCACGCATCGTTCGGGATGGTCGCCCACCGCGCGTGTCGGTAAAACTCTGGTCTCGTCGTCCATGATCGATCGGGTGGTTGCCGGACTGGGTCGGCAGTTACTGGAAGTTCCCGTCGGTTTCAAATGGTTCGTACCCGGACTGCTCGACGGCGACCTCGGTTTCGGCGGAGAGGAGAGCGCAGGTGCGTCCTTCCTGCGCACCGACGGCCGCGTCTGGACGACCGACAAGGACGGCATCATTCTGGCGCTCCTCGCGTCGGAGATCACTGCGGTCACCGGAAAGACACCCTCCGAACGCTATTCGGAGTTCACCGCCGAGTACGGCGACCCGTCGTACGCCCGTGTGGATGCACCGGCCACCCGTGAGCAGAAGGCGGTCCTCGGCAAGCTGTCTCCCGAGCAGGTGACCGCAACCGAACTCGCGGGTGAGGAGATCACCGCCACCATGACGACGGCGCCCGGCAACGACGCTGCCATCGGAGGGCTGAAGGTCACCACCGAGAATGCGTGGTTCGCGGCACGGCCCTCCGGCACCGAGGACGTCTACAAGATCTACGCCGAATCGTTCCGAGGAGCCGATCACCTCGCTCAGGTTCAGGCAGCGGCAAAGGAATTGGTGTCCCAGGCCTTGAACGAGTCGTGACGGAAGACAATCGGCAGGAAAGCAATCGCACACCGGTCTCGTCCGAGATCTGGGTACTGATCTCGGCAAGCTTCGTCATCGCACTCGGGTTCGGCATCGTCTCGCCTGCGCTCCCGCAGTTCGCGACCGAGTTCGGAGTCGGCGTGTTCGCCGCGTCCGCTGTCATCAGTACCTTCGCGCTGATGCGTCTTCTGTTCGCCCCCGCAAGCGGGACGCTGGTGCAGAAACTGGGGGAGCGCCCGATCTACCTGTCCGGTCTCTTGATCGTCGCGCTGTCCACCGGTGCGTGTGCGTTCGCCCAGACCTACTGGCAGCTCCTCGTGTTCCGCGGGCTCGGTGGCATCGGATCCACGATGTTCTCGGTGTCCGCACTCGGACTGTTGATCCGGATGAGCCCACCCCAGAGCCGTGGACGGATCTCGGGCCTCTACGCCACGAGTTTTCTGCTCGGATCGATCGGTGGTCCGTTGCTGGGCGGAGCCGTCGTCGGGCTCGGTCTCCGTGCGCCGTTTCTCATCTACGCGGTGGCGCTCGTGATCGCCGCGGCCGTCGTGTTCTTCGCCCTCGGCGACGTCGAGGAAGAGAAAGCGAGTGCGGATTCGTCGGTCCCCGTTCTCACCCTCCGGACGGCGTGGGCGGTGCCCGCCTACCGAGCGGCACTGGCGTCCAATTTCGCGACGGGCTGGGTGATCTTCGGCGTGCGAGTGGCCTTGATTCCGCTCTTCGTCATCGAGGTACTCCAGCGGTCCGCGGCGGTCGCGGCAGTGTCGTTGGCCGTCTTCGCGGTCGGTAATGCGATAGTGCTCACCACCGCGGGGCGTCAATCGGACCTCCGCGGGCGCAAACCCTTCGTCGTGGCAGGTCTGGTCGTCGCAGGCGTCGGGACAGCGGGGATAGGGCTCACCGACGACATCGCGCTGTTCATGGCGTTCTCGGTTCTCGCGGGCGTCGGATCCGGTCTGATGACACCGGCGCAGCAGGCGTCCATCGCGGATGTCATCGGGTCCAAAGCGCGCGGCGGACCGGTGCTCTCCACCTTCCAGATGTCCGCGGACGTGGGTGCGATCCTCGGCCCGGTGGTCGCAGCCAAGATCGTCGAGGGGGCGTCGTACGGCACCGCTTTCGTGGCATCCGGCGTGATTCTGCTCGCGGCAGCCGCATGGTGGATCACCGTCCCCGAGCCGGGAGGTAGGAAGAGCGCCGCAGCCCCGGCCACGTGAGGCTTTCGTATCATGTGCACGTGAGTCAAAAGAGAACATCCGGGGCAAAGTACACACCTCAGCCGACGTCCAACACCTTCACTTACGTGCTTGCGGGCGTCGCACTTGTCGTGGTTGTCGCCGTGATCGTGGTGGCCATCCTCTGGCAGCGAGGGGGCGACGAGCCACGCAACGACGGATACGGCTCGGTCCGCAACGCCGAGGTCGTCTCGACCGTATCCGACGACGGTGTGGTCGAACTCGGTGTTCCGGGTGCGCCGCGCACCGTCGACATCTTCGAGGACCCGATGTGCCCGTTCTGCGGCGAACTCGAGGTGAAGCACGGCCAGGAACTGGCACAGAAGATCGACGAAGGAACCATCGCGGTTCGCTATCACATGGTCGTTCTGCCCCAACTGAATCAGTTGTCCGCGAGCGGCGACTACTCCAGTCGGGCGGTGGCTGCGTCGCGCTGCGTTGCCGAATCGTCCGACGCGATCGTGTACTCCGCGTTCCACGCAGAATTGTTCTCGACAGAGTTCCAACCGGAAGAGAGCGGTGAGACCGACCACTCGAACGCCGAACTGGCGGAGATGGCTACGCGTAATGGTGCGAGCACCTCCGTAGCAGACTGCATCACCAGTGGAAGCGCCGCAGACGTCGCTGCTGCCGACGCGGAAACCGCCCGGGCTGCATTGGCTGCGGCAGGAGCCGCCGGCACCCCCGGCGTTCTCGTCGACGGGCAACTCGTCGACGCACTGCGTGAGTCGTCATGGGTCGAATCCATCGGCTGACACCCGCGCTTCGCCGGTGACGCGCTCTGAGCTGCTGATTTGTTCCCGTCAACGACAATGGTGTAACTTCGTTCGAGCAACCGCAAGGTAACGCGGAAGCGAAGTACGGGGCTATGGCGCAGCTGGTAGCGCACCACACTGGCAGTGTGGGGGTCAGGGGTTCGAGTCCCCTTAGCTCCACAAAGAGGAGAGTCACCACCATGGTGACTCTCCTTTTTTGTGTAAGTACTCCGGTCGGTCGCGGCGTTCCTAATGCGCCGCGTCGAAGGCTTGCTCCACGTCCGTCGGAATTCGACCGCGAGTGGAAATCGCGTAACCGTTCGACTTCGCCCATTCCCGAATCGCCTTGGTCTGATTCGCGTCGCGTTTGGAGTTCACCGAAACGGATCCGCCGGACTTCTTCGCGCGCTTTCCGCCCACCCGCAACGAATGCTCGATGTAGTAATCGAGCTTCCGGTGAAATTCCTTGGCGTTCTTGTCGCTGAGGTCGATTTCGTAACCGACACCGTTCACCGAAAAAGTTATGTGCTCGCCGCCGGATTCGATCGGCTTGTCATCGATATCGTCCACCAGTTGGACGAAGACTTTCTTGGCCATATGAAAAGTTCTCCAATGAAGTTCAGGTGCGTCTGCATCACACTCAACGCGACTATACGACCGACCGGGCAATTTATCCATGCACGACGAATTGTCGGATGCCGCTGTTCGGAGCGAACGTGACGTTCGGTCACTTGGAGTGACCGAACGGTTCATTCGGTCTCGGATGGTTGCTTTTGCGAGCTCGTTTTGTGTGTCACCGAAAGGAATATGAAGTGTGCGGAGGTTTTGGAGTGAACGGCAACGGTTGAGTCACGGCATGCTCACGATTTGCTTCCGAAAGGCTGATTGCTAGTCGATGTGCGTGATGCTGCTGCTTCACTTGGGGCTCAAGTGTCCACTGATTCCTGTGGGAACGACCGAGGGCTCGTGTGGCCTGGTGTCTGTCGGAGTGAGAGGGGAGCGGTGCGCCGGGCTCAGGCCGCGGTGCGCTCACAACCGTCGATGAACAAAACTGGTGTGCTCGCGTTTCTGTCGATCGGACTGCTGTCCGCTGCGGTGATCGCTCCCGCGGCGGCGAGTGCCGATCCGGCCTCCGAATCGACCGGGAACGAACTCTCCGGCAAGACGGTCTTCCTGGACCCGGGTCATCAAGGGACGGGCCACTCGGAGGATCTCACGCGTCAGGTCGACGATGGACGCGGCGGAACCAAGGACTGCCAGACGACGGGCATGACGTCGCTCGGTGGAGTGCCGGAGCACACGATCAACTGGAACGTCTCGCAGCTCGTGAAGTCGAGTCTGGAGAGCCTCGGTGCGACGGTGGTGACTTCGCGGGCGGACGACACCGGTTGGGGCGGCTGCGTCGACGAGAGGGCGGAGGCCGCCACGCGATCGGGGGCCGACGTGGCCGTCAGCATTCATGCGGACTCCACGTCCACAGGCCCGGACGAGAACAAGCACGGCTTCCACCTCATCGTTCCCACCTTGCCGATCCCCGATACAGCGGCCGACGCGGCACAATCGGCGGGTGGGCGACAGGCAACGTCACTGATGCGCGACGCCTACGAACGTGCCGGTTTCACTCCTGCCAACTACGCCGGTGTGACAGACGGTGTTCAGGAACGCGCCGACGTCGCAGGCCCTGCGCTGACGGGTGTACCGCTGGTGTTCGTCGAGATGGGCAACGGATCCAACCCGTCGGATGCGGACACATTGGAGACCACCGACGGTCAACTGAAGCACGCGATCGCGCTGTCCACCGGGATCATCGACTATCTGCTCGGGCCGGACACCGAAGTCGCTCCCGACGAGAACGCGGCCGAGACGGATGCCGAGACGGTGCCGTCGGTGCCGACTGTTCCCTCCGCTGCCGATTCGACCGCGGGAAACTCGCTGTCGCGGTTGCTGTCCGAGCTCGCTCCCTACGTCGACGCCGGTGGCGGTGAGGCGGACGTTCGGGCCGTCGCCGATGTCGCGCAAGGTCTGCTCCGTCAGATCCTGACTCGATGACCGAACGCGGCACCGAGTAATCTCGCTGCGTGGCCGAGGCAGACCGAACGATTCCCGTTGTCCTCGTCTCGGGCTTCCTGGGTTCCGGCAAGACGACGCTGCTCAATCACCTACTTCGACACAATCGCGGAATTCGCATCGGCGTGGTCGTCAACGACTTCGGGTCGATCAACATCGACTCGATGATGGTTGCCGGACAGGTGGACTCGATGGTGTCGCTGGGCAACGGTTGCCTGTGTTGCGCCGTCGACGTGGACGAACTGGACGCGATGTTCGACGTCCTCGCGGGTAGCAAATCCGCGCTCGACGTGATCGTCGTCGAAGCCAGCGGTCTCGCCGAGCCCCGAAATCTCATACGAATGGTTCTGGCAAGCGACAATCCGCGGGTGTCGTACGGCGGTCTCGTCGGGGTGGTCGATGCCGTCGAATTCGCCTCTACCCGAGCCGAACACCCCGAACTCGACCAGCACGTGCAATTGGCCGACCTGGTGGTGCTCAACAAAGCGGACGTACCGTCGCCCGACGCACTGTCGGACATCGAATCCCTCGTCCGCGGCATCGTCACCGACACGCCTGTTCTGACGACCGACCACGGCCGCGTCGACGCCGAACTGCTCTTCGACGTCCCCGAGCGTGTGCAGGATCCCACGCAGGCGCGTCAGATGTCGTTCGACGAGATTCTCTTCGACCACGACCACGACAGCCATGGCGAACAGGACGACCATGCACATCATCTGCACGCGAAGTACTCCACGACGAGCTTCGAGAGCGACGAGCCGTTCGATCCTCGACGGTTCGTCGACATGTTGGAGAACCCGGCAGGCGACGTCTACCGCATCAAGGGCTTCGTTCACTTCGACGTACCCGGCTACCGCGAGCGCTACGAGGTGAACACCGTCGGCCGGCACATCACGATGACGCCGACGGAGTGGGGCGACGACACCACGAGAATTACCCGGCTCGTTCTGATCGGCACCGACCTCGACGAGGAACTGGCCGAGATTCGGCTACTGGATTGCGTTCGGCGGCCCGGTGACCTCGCCGACGAGTCCGCGATGCTTCCGGTTCACCGGTACGTCCGATCCGGTTAGAGGCCGACCCATTCCGACGTGCCCGACGCGAAGTGCTGTCGCTTCCAGATGGGTACCTCTGCTTTGATCCGTTCGACGAGCAGCGCACACGTTGCGAACGCCTCGGCGCGGTGGGGCGAAGCGACGGCGGCCACGAGGGCGACGTCGCCGATCGACAGGTCACCGACGCGATGCACGGCTGCGACCGGCAGGCCGGATTCTTCCGCCACTTCCACGCAACACGTACGAAGGAACCGTTCCGCCTCGGGGTGGGCCTGGTACTCGAGGGCCGACACCGATTGTCCGCCGTCGTGGTTGCGGACGACGCCGGAGAACAACACGACGGCACCGTGCGTCGGACCGGCGACGGCACTTTCCACCGCCGAGGTGTCGATGGGATCGGCGGATATCGCGGCGAGCAGGTCGGTCATGGGGTGTTCACGTCACTTTCCGAATCGGCGTGGAGTCCGTCTCCAGCAACCTGGGCGAGTAGATGGTCGACGATCGGATCCAACACCGCCAGGCCGTCTTTCACGCCTCCCGGTGATCCGGGGAGATTGACGACGACGGTGCGGCCCGCCACCCCGGACAGTCCGCGGCTGAGCGTCGCATGCGGCGTGACCTTCGTTCCCTGGAGCCGGATGGCGTCGGATACCCCCGGAAGTTCGCGGTCCAGAACGGCCTTGGTGGCCTCGGGGGTCGCATCGGTCGGGGAGACACCGGTGCCACCGGTGCTGACGACGAGGGCGGGGCCGTCGGTGAGAGCGTCGCGCAGGCCTGCCGCGATCTCTGCGTCGGCGTAGACGAGTGGGCCGCGTACGGTGAATCCTCTGTCGAGAAGCCACGCTACGATGCGGGGCCCGGTCGTGTCCTCACGGGTTCCGTTCGCACCACCGGTGGAGGCGACCAGAACGGCGGCTGTTCGGCCCGCCGGAGATGTTTCTGTCACGGACGTAGGCCCAGCGGAGACGGTGTCCTCACGCGACCACGACCCTCGTTTGCCGCCTTCTTTGCGCACCAACCGAATACCGTTCATCGTCGCCGACGGGTCGACGGCCTTGACCATGTCGTGCAACGTGAGCCCGGCCACGGCGACGGCCGTCAGCGCTTCCATCTCCACTCCGGTCGGACCTGTGGTCTTCGCGGTGGCCTCCACCGTGATCGTGGTGTCGGTGAAACCGAACACGATGTCGACCTTCGACAACGCGAGTTGGTGGCAGAGCGGGATGAGTTCCGACGTCTTCTTCGCTCCGGAGATTCCGGCGATCCGTGCGGTCGCGAGCACGTCGGCTTTCGGCATGCCATCGGCACGCACCAACGCGATCACCTCCGCCGTGGTGGCCAGTTCGCCTGCAGCGACGGCGATTCGAGTGGTGTCCTGTTTGGCGGAGACGTCGACCATGCGCGCCCGACCCTCGGAGTCGAGGTGGGAGAAATTGGACGTGGTCACAGCGGGATCACCTGAACCTTCTCACCGGCTTCGAGGGCCGTCGTGTCTTCGGGAACGTCGACGAGTACGTCGGCCCACGCCATCGCTGCGACGAGGTGTGACCCTGGCCCGGCGACCAACGAGACACCGTCGTCGCCGAGTCGCGCCCGGAGCATCTGTCGCTTGCCGCGGATCGACGTGATCGAGTGCGCCAGCGGGACCGGCCGCGGCTCGATCCGATCCAGGCCTGCCGCCTCTCGCACGATGTTGCGCGCGAAGACCAGAAAGGACACGACCGTGCTCACCGGATTGCCCGGAAAGTCGAGCACGGGCGTTCCCTCGATGGTCGCGACGCCCTGTGGACCACCGGGCTGCATGCGCACGGAGCCGAAACGCCCACCCAGCGGACCCACTACATCCTTCACGACCTCGAAGTCACCCATCGACACGCCGCCGGACGTGATCACGAGTTCGGCTTCGCGGGCAGCGTCGAACAATATTTTCTCGAACTCGCCCCGGTCGTCCGAGCTTCGGCGGACGGAGACGACGTCGGCGCCGTTTGCCCGCAGGTGAGCCGCCAGCGTGAGCCCGTTGGAATCGAAGATCTCGCCGGGACGCAGGGTGCTGCCGGCGTCGACCAGTTCGGCCCCGGTGGTGATGACCGCGACCGTGGGTCGAGAAACCACGGCGACGCTGTCGAGGCCGACCGCGGCGAGCACCGCGATGTGGCGCGGTTCGAGGACCTGCCCGGCCCGCACCAGGATCGTGCCCGCGGTGATGTCGCTGCCCTGCTCACGGATGTAGTCACCCGGTTGCCTCGACACGGTGACGGTCACGGCATCACCAGTGGGCGTTGACCGTTCGGTGTTCTCGACGGGGACGACGGCGTCCGCGCCGACGGGCACGGGCGCGCCCGTCATGATCTTGACTGCCGACCCCGACTCGATCCGGACGATCTCCGACGGACCCGCGGCAACGACACCGTCGACCCGCAGCGTGACCGGAACCGCCGCGACGTCCGATGCGAGAACGGCATATCCGTCCATCTGCGAATTGCGGAACAACGGGAGGTCGACGGGGGAGACGACGTCGGCGTGGACGACGCGACCGAGAGCGTCGGCCACCGACACGGACAGAGGCGTTCTGGTGCGCAGCGGGCGCAACAGTTCTTCGACGACTGCGAGGTGTTCCTCCACCGACGCCGCGCTCGGACGGTGCGCCCGCCCGCCGCCATCCGGTGATCCATCATGCCCAGCACTGCTCATTCCACGATCCTGCTCATTCCACGATCCTATGCGCGCTCCGTCGGGCGAATGTTCGGTGGATCGCACGAAGAATCGGGCGGACGGCATACTGGAGGATGGACAGTCGGACACCGAACATTCGAAGGAGGGTCATGACAGTCGGCAATGCAGTGGGTACCGGTGCCGTCGGGCTCGGAATCCCTTCGATCGGCCGGGCGAGGACCGACACCGTCGAGGACCGGCCGGACGTTCCCGTCCTCGTCGACAGATTCGGACGCGTCGCCCGTGACCTCAGAGTGTCCATCACCGAGAAGTGCTCGCTGCGGTGCACGTACTGCATGCCCGAATCCGGCCTGCCCGCCATCGAGGCTCGAAATCTGCTGACGGCAAGCGAGATCGCCCGCGTGGTCGGTGTCGCCACCTCGCACCTCGGCGTCGAGGAAGTCCGCTTCACCGGGGGAGAACCCTTGATGCGTGCGGATCTGGCGGAAATTCTCCAGCTCTGTTCGGACGCCGCGCCGGGCGTGCCGCTGGCGATGACCACCAACGCCGTCGGTCTCGAACACCGTGTCGACTCCTTGGTGGCCGCGGGTCTCGGACGGGTGAACGTCTCGCTCGACACCATCGACCGGCACCACTTCGCGGAGCTCACTCGGCGTGATCGGCTCCCCTCGGTCCTGGCGGGTGTGCGCGCGGCCAGGCGCGCCGGTCTCGACCCGGTGAAGATCAACGCAGTCCTGATGCCGGAAACGTTGCACGGCGCAGCCGACCTGCTGCAATGGTGCCTCGACGAGGGCGTCGCACTGCGTTTCATCGAACAGATGCCCCTCGACGCGGACCAGGAATGGGCGCGCGCGAACATGCTCGACGCACAGCACCTGCTCGACGTGCTGTCGGCCCGGTTCGAACTGACGGAAATCGGTCGCGCAGACCCGTCGGCTCCCGCGGAGGAATGGGCGGTAGGCGGAACATCCGCCACCGTCGGAATCATCGCGTCCGTCACCAGGTCGTTCTGCTCGGATTGCGACCGAACGCGGTTGACCGCCGAAGGCACCGTTCGGTCGTGTCTGTTCAGTGACGAGGAAACCGACCTTCGCGCAGCATTGCGCGGCGGCGCCACCGATGACGAGATCGCACGGCTGTGGCGCGGCGCGATGTGGAACAAGTGGGCCGGCCACGGCATCGACGCCGCCGATTTCGTACCGCCTGCACGGAGCATGGGAGCAATCGGTGGTTGAGGTCAGGTACTTCGCCGGCGCAGCCGACGCTGCCGGATGCGCGCACGAAACGTTCGATCTTCCCGCCGGAAGCACACTTGCAGCTCTCAAAGCTGCTGTGCAACAAAGACATGGAAGCTCGGTGGTCGACGTGCTGCGAGTCTCGGCGTTTCTCGTCGGCGACGACCTGACCCGTGATGCGGGCACGACGCTCGGCGACAGGGTCGATGTCCTGCCGCCGTTCGCCGGCGGTTAGCCTCCTTCAGTTCTCGGTGGTCCACCAGTCGTCGAACGGAGTGACCGGAACGGCGCGCTTGTGCCTGGTGTCGAGGAACATCCGCTCCAACTTCTCGGCGACCTCGTCGGACACGTCCTTGCCCTCGAGATAATCGTCGATCTGGGCGTACGTGACGCCGAGTGCTTCCTCGTCCGGGAGCGCAGGACGGTCGTCTTCCAAGTCCGCCGTCGGCACTTTCTTCCACGTGCTCTCCGGTGCGCGCAGTTCACGTAGCAATGCCGCACCCTGGCGCTTGCTGAGGCCGGTGAGCGGGGTGATGTCGACACCGCCGTCTCCGAACTTGGTGAAAAATCCGGTTATTGCCTCGGCTGCGTGATCGGTTCCCACGACGACGTAGCCCAACTGCCCGGCGAGCGCGTACTGCGCGACCATGCGCTGGCGCGCTTTGATGTTGCCGCGCACGAAGTCTCGGACCTCGGACGTGCCCAGTGCCTCGGCTGCGGAAGCCGCCGAGGCGTCGGACGCCTCCTTGATGTTGACGGTGACCGTCCGGTCCGGACCGATGAAGGTCAGTGCCGTCGTCGCGTCGTCCTCGTCGGCCTGGACTCCGTACGGCAGACGCACCGCGACGAACTCTGCCTCGGCGCCTTCGCTGCGTAGTTCGGCCGCGGCACGCTGGCAGAGCGCGCCCGTGAGGGTGCTGTCCTGACCACCGCTGATGCCGAGCACGAATCCCTTCGCGGGGCTCGAGCGCAGATAGGCCTTCAAGAAATCGACGCGGCGTGTGATCTCCGCCGCGGGGTCGATCGACGACTGGACCGCCAGTTCACGCAGGATGCGGGTCCGAAGTTCCGAGCGTAGTAGTGACATTCGGCCATTCTAGGGGCGGCGAGCGAACTTTCGCCGGTCAGCGGGTGGCTCGGCGCACCAGGTCTTCCCAGCCGTCGGCGAGCCGTTCTATCGGCATACCCAGATCGCGGAACTGATGCATGACCAGTGTCGCTTCGAGTGGGGTCAGCAGGTTGTAGGCCAGCAGTTCCAGATCGCCGCCGACGCCTGCGCTGCGCAGAAGTGTCAGCACATGGGTGTAGTTCACCATGTGAGCGGGCGCGGAGTACCGCACCAGGGCCGAGTTCTCGGCCGCGCGCATGACCTCGCCCTGAACCTCCACCAGTTGCAGCCGAGCGCGGCCGAAGGCGACGAGCCTGTCGATCGGGTCGGCACCCGGGCCCAACGGCGGGGGACCGAAGAGGAACGACTGCTGGAGCTCTTTCTCCGTGTGATCGAGCAGAGATTGCATCAGGCCGGATCGACTCCCGAACCGACGGAACACTGTGCCCTTGCCCACACCCGCCTTGGCGGCGAGGCCGTCCATGGTCACGGCGTCGGCGCCGACTGTCGCGACCAGTTCCGATGCCGCGTCCAGCAGAAGCCGCCGGTTACGCGCGGCGTCGCACCGCTCGGTCTCCTCGCCGGCTATGGGCAGCATGAAATCGGTCACAAGGGACAGTCTACCTGCTCGGGAATGGAAGTGGACCGCGGTCCGTTTAAGTGGTAAGAATTGGGTCGAACACCGGCTGCACACTCGAACTCGAAGGAATCACTCATGTCTGATGCACACGTTCTCGTTCTCGTCGGAAGTCTCCGCGCGAATTCGGTCAACAAGCAGATTGCCGATACCGCGGCGTCGCTGACCCCTGAGGGCTCCTCGGCGGTGGTCTACGACGGTCTTGCCGATGTGCCGTTCTACAACGAGGACATCGACGTCGACGGCAAAGTTCCCAGCTCCGCACTCGAGCTGCGTGCAGCGGCGGAGAAGGCCACCGCGTTTCTGCTCGTCACGCCCGAATACAACGGCACCATTCCTGCAGTTCTGAAGAACGCCATCGACTGGCTCTCCCGTCCGTACGGCGCCGGTGCGGTCTCGAAGAAGCCGGTCGCCGTCATCAGCGCGTCGCCGAGTGGAAACGGTGCCAAGTGGGCGCACGACGATGCTCGCAAGGCCGTCGGCATCGCGGGCGGCAAGGTGCTCGAGGACGTCGAGCTCACGATCGGCGGAACCATCGACAAGTTCGGAACTGCTCACCCGCGCGAGAACGCCGAGGTCTCCGCCGAGATCGGCGCCGTCGTTGCGGAGTTGGTCAAGGCATCCGACGAGCTCGTCGCCGCCTGATTACGGTAACGGGAATCGTTTTCATGTAGAGTTTTCGTATGAAAGTACGAAACTCACTGAAATCGCTGAAGAACAAGCCGGGCGCCCAGGTCGTTCGCCGTCACGGCAAGGTGTTCGTGATCAACAAGAAGGAACCGCGGTTCAAGGCGCGTCAACGCTGACGGATCGACGGCGCATCAGCGCCTACGGGCGGCCGGAAGAGGCCCTCGCAGTCGACAAGACTTCGAGGGCCTTTCTCGTGTCCGAACCGGACTGTTTCACCCTTCGCGTGCGGCGTGTCGGCTTGCTGTACTCGGTCACCATGGTTTCGCGTCTTCGGTGTGACGCATGACATGAAAGCGTGTCGCACGCGACACGCCGCAGCGGCCGAACAATTTGCTCGTCGGCAAGACTGTGACCAGCGAATACCAACGATGTTGTTCGCAACATCTCGTGTTGTAGGCATATGTCGGACACAAGGTGTAGTGTCTGAGCAGTCGAGAGGGCACAACGCAGGAAGCCCCGAAAACGGGCTCGAAGCACGGTGAATCGTCTCGAAACTGCTCTGACCCGGGTTGCCGCTCGGCGTCGGAATCGTCGGCCGAGGTCGGTACGGAAAAGGGGAACATCATGAGCATCACCGTCTACACCAAGCCCGCCTGCGTTCAGTGCAATGCCACCTACCGCGCTCTCGACAAAGAGGGCATCGAGTACAACGTCGTCGACATCTCGCAGGATGCCGAGGCTCGTGATTACGTGATGGCGCTCGGCTACCTCCAGGCTCCCGTCGTCGTCGCGGGTGAAGACCACTGGTCCGGATTCCGTCCCGATCGCATCAAGGCACTCACGGCGAGTGTTGCTTGAACTCAGGATGCTCCGGACGTAGGAGGAGATGAGCAGGTGTGAATTCCGCTCCCGCTCCGCCGTCGACGCATCCGATCGTCTACTTCTCCAGCGCATCCGAGAACACGCATCGGTTCGTCACGAAGCTCGCGCTTCCGGCAAGTCGCATCCCGCTCAAGAACCCCGAGGACTTCTCGGTGGACCAGCCCTACGTGTTGATCGTGCCCACGTACGGCGGGGGAATGACGTTCGAGGGCCGCGACACCAGCTACGTCCCCAAGCAAGTCATCAAATTTCTCAACCGCAAGCACAATCGGTCGCTGATCCGAGCGGTCATCGCGGCCGGCAACACCAATTTCGGTGATTCGTTCTGCTTTGCAGGCGATGTCATTTCGCAAAAGTGCGCAGTTCCGTATCTCTACCGATTCGAACTGATGGGCACTCCCGAAGACGTACATCGAGTCCGCGAGGGTCTCGAGGACTTCTGGGAGCGCGAATCCCGCCGCGCCGCGCAGGTCCACTAGCGCAGCGCACACAACACACGACATGTAGAAGGAACTGGAGCGAAGCCGTGGCACCGACCATCACCGAGGTAGCACCCGTCAACGCCGCTCGATCGGACAGCGATCTGGATTATCACGCGTTGAACGCGATGCTGAATCTGTACGGTCCCAACGGCGAGATCCAGTTCGAGAAGGACCGCGAGGCGGCCAACCAGTACTTCCTGCAGCACGTCAACCAGAACACGGTCTTCTTCCACGATCTGGACGAGAAGCTCGACTACCTCGTCGAGGAGAACTACTACGAGCCCGAGGTACTGGACCAGTACTCGCGCGAGTTCGTGAAGTTCCTGATCAACCACGCCTACTCGAAGAAGTTCCGTTTCCCGACGTTCCTCGGCGCGTTCAAGTACTACACGTCCTACACGCTCAAGACGTTCGACGGTAAGCGTTACCTCGAACGCTTCGAGGACCGCGTATGCATGGTCGCTCTGACCCTCGCGGCCGGTGACGAAAGGCTCGCGACGGATCTGGTCGACGAGATCATCGCCGGACGGTTCCAGCCCGCCACCCCGACGTTTCTCAACTCGGGCAAGAAGCAGCGCGGCGAGCCCGTCTCCTGCTTCCTGCTGCGCATCGAGGACAACATGGAGTCCATCGGGCGCTCCATCAACTCTGCCTTGCAGCTGTCCAAGCGCGGTGGCGGTGTTGCCCTGCTGCTCAGTAACATTCGTGAGGCAGGTGCCCCGATCAAGCGGATCGAGAACCAGAGCTCGGGCGTCATTCCCATCATGAAGCTCCTCGAGGACTCGTTCTCCTACGCCAACCAGCTCGGTGCCCGTCAGGGTGCGGGAGCGGTGTACCTCCACGCGCACCACCCCGACGTCTACAAGTTCCTCGACACCAAGCGCGAGAACGCGGACGAGAAGATCCGCATCAAGACACTCTCGCTCGGAATCGTCATTCCGGACATCACGTTCGAGCTGGCGAAGAAGAACGAGGAGATGTACCTGTTCTCCCCGTACGACGTCGAGCGCATCTACGGCGTCCCGTTCGCGGACATCAACGTCACCGAGAAGTACTACGAGATGGTGGACGACAAGCGAATTCGCAAGACCAAGATCAAGGCGCGCGAATTCTTCCAGACACTCGCCGAGCTCCAGTTCGAATCCGGTTACCCGTACATCATGTTCGAGGACACCGTTAACCGAGCGAACCCGGTGAAGGGCAAGATCACCCACTCCAACCTCTGCTCGGAGATCCTGCAGGTCTCGACGCCGTCGCTGTTCAACGACGACCTGTCCTACAGCCACGTCGGCAAAGACATCTCCTGCAACCTCGGCTCGCTGAACATCGCCAAGACGATGGACTCGCCGGACTTCGGCAAGACCATCGCCGTCGCGATCCGTGGATTGACCGCCGTGTCCGATCAGACCCACATCTACTCGGTGCCGTCGATCGAGCAGGGCAACAACGACTCTCACGCCATCGGCCTCGGCCAGATGAACCTGCACGGATACCTCGCGCGTGAGCGCATCCACTACGGTTCCGTCGAAGGCGTCGACTTCACGAACATCTACTTCTACACCGTGCTGTTCCACGCCATCCAGGCGTCGAACCAGCTCGCGAAGGACCGCGGAACCTACTTCAAGGGGTTCCCCGAATCCAAGTACGCCTCGGGTGAGTTCTTCGACAAGTACACCGACCGGGTGTGGGAGCCGAGTACCGCTCGGGTGGCGTCTCTGTTCGCGGAAGCCGACGTGCACATCCCCACGCAGGCCGATTGGTCCGCGCTGAAGGAGTCGGTGCAGCAGTACGGCATCTACAACCAGAACCTGCAGGCCGTTCCGCCGACCGGATCGATCTCCTACATCAACAACTCGACGTCCTCGATCCACCCCGTCGCGTCCAAGATCGAGATCCGCAAGGAAGGCAAGATCGGTCGGGTCTACTACCCGGCGCCCTACCTGACCAACGACAACCTGGACTACTACCAGGATGCCTACGAAATCGGGTACGAGAAGATCATCGACACCTACGCCGCGGCAACGCAGCACGTCGATCAAGGCCTGTCACTGACGCTGTTCTTCAAGGACACCGCCACCACGCGTGACATCAACAAAGCGCAGATCTACGCATGGCGCAAGGGCATCAAGACGCTGTACTACATCCGGCTGCGTCAGATGGCACTCGAAGGCACCGAGGTGGAGGGCTGCGTTTCGTGCATGCTGTAGGCCGAGGCCGCTGAACTTCACCCGATTCGAACCCAGAGGACACCATGACTGCTGCACCGCACTCGCCCGCGGACGGGGCGAAGATCAAGCTCATCGACCGCGTCTCCGCCATCAACTGGAACCGCGTCCAGGACGACAAGGACGCTGAGGTCTGGGAGCGGCTGACCAGTAATTTCTGGCTGCCGGAGAAGGTCCCCGTCTCCAACGACATCCCGTCGTGGGGCACGCTCAACGCCGTCGAGAAGCAGCTGACGATGCGCGTGTTCACCGGATTGACGTTGCTGGACACCATCCAGGGCACCGTCGGCGCAGTCAGTCTGATCCCCGACGCCGTCACCCCGCACGAGGAAGCCGTCTACACGAACATCGCGTTCATGGAGTCGGTCCATGCCAAGAGTTACAGCTCGATCTTCTCGACGCTGAGCTCGACGCGCGACATCGACGACGCGTTCCGCTGGTCCGAGGAGAACCCGAACCTGCAACGCAAAGCCGAGATCGTCCTCGACTACTACAAGGGCGACGACCCGCTCAAGCGCAAGGTCGCGTCGACGCTTCTCGAATCGTTCCTCTTCTACTCGGGCTTCTACCTGCCGATGTACTGGTCCTCACGGGCGAAGCTCACCAACACGGCCGACCTCATTCGCCTGATCATCCGCGACGAGGCCGTGCACGGCTACTACATCGGGTACAAGTACCAGAAGGGCCTCGAAAAGGTCACCGAAGCCGAGCGCGAAGACCTCAAGAACTACACGTTCGAGTTGTTGTTCGAGTTGTACGACAACGAGGTCGAGTACACGCAGGACCTCTACGACGAGATCGGTCTGACCGAGGACGTCAAGAAGTTCCTGCGCTACAACGCGAACAAGGCTCTCAACAACCTCGGATACGAAGGCCTGTTCCCCAAGGACGAGACCGACGTCAACCCGGCGATCCTGTCCGCACTCTCCCCGAATGCCGACGAGAACCACGACTTCTTCTCCGGTTCCGGGTCGTCCTACGTCATCGGCAAAGCAGTCAACACCGAAGACGAGGACTGGGACTTCTGATTCTGTTCGACAGCGCAGGCCCTCCGGCTACGAGCCGGGGGGCCTGCCCTGCTTCCGCATCGTTTCCGCGTCCTTCGGCATCCGTCCTTGCTCGGTCAGAGCGCGACGCAACAGAAACTCGATCTGCGCATTCGTGCTCCGGAGCTCGTCGGCAGCCCAGCGGGCAAGCGCGTCGTGCACCACTGGGTCGAGTCTGAGCAGAAGCTTCTTGCGTTCGACGGGCATCGGATTACTGGTAGAGCGATCCGGTGTTCACCACAGGCTGCGTGTCGCGGTCACTGCACAGCACGACGAGCAAGTTGGACACCATCGTGGCCTTCCGTTCCTCGTCCAACTCGACGACGTGCTTGTCCTCGAGCTTCGCGAGCGCCATCTCGACCATTCCCACCGCGCCTTCGACGATCTGCTGACGTGCAGCGATGACAGCACCTGCCTGCTGACGACGCAGCATCGCCTGCGCGATCTCCGGGGCGTACGCAAGTCGATTGATCCGCGTCTCGATCACCTCGACGCCCGCCGATCGAACCCGTGCGTGCACTTCCTCGCTCATCGCGCCGGTAATTTCGTCGGCGTTCTCGCGCAACGACATTCGACCCTCAGCATCGTACGGGTAGCTGCCGGCGATATGCCGGACCGCCGACTCGGTCTGCACCGCGACGAACTCCTCGTAGTCGTCGACCTGGAACGACGCGAGCGCGGTGTCCGCCACCTGCCACACCACGATCGCCGAGATCTCGATCGGGTTGCCGTCGGCGTCGTTGACCTTCGACTGTCCCGTCTCGTGATTGCGAATTCGCGTCGAAATCGCCTTGCGGTACGTCAACGGATTCGTCCAACGCAGGCCGGGCGTGCGGAGCGTTCCGCTGTACGAACTTCCCAGGAGCTGAAGCACGCGAGCCTGATTCGGCTGCACCAACGTCAAACCTGCAAGAACGGGAAGCGACACGACGAACAACACAGCGCCGACGACAGCCAGCGGGACAACGGTGAACACGAGGCCGAGTACGAACGCCGCAATACCTCCCAGGAACAGAACGAGCCCGACCCCGAGCATCGACCACCCCGGCAGATCCCACCCCGGCCGTTCGGCAATCGTCGTCGTCGGAGCACCCGTCGGTTTCTCGGCAACAGTCGATGGTCCAGTCACAATGGCCTCCCTCTCAGTAGTGATACTAAAGTGATATCACATTCCGCGCCCGCCGTCGCACCGAACGTGGCGTTCGGTCACTTGGAGTGACCGAACGTCACGTTCGGTCCCGAAAGGGGGGTGGGGGAGGAGGCGGCTCAGCGCCGGAACCAGGCTTCGGCGTTGTCGCCGAGAGCGTGGTGGATGCGCAGACGCGAGGTGTCGGCGAGGTTGTCGGGGAGTTCGGCGGGGTCGAACCATGCGACGGCGAGGTTTTCGTCGTCGGCGACGTGTGCGTGTCCGCCGGTGTGGTGGGCGAGGAAGGTGATGTCCAGGTACTGGGCGACGTCACCGTTGGGGTAGGTGATCGGCTCGGTGACGTCGACGCCGGTGAGGCGGACGAGTTCGGCGTCGATGCCGGCTTCCTCGCGGATTTCGCGGAGGGCGGCCGGTCCGGGTTCTTCGCCGGGTTCGAGGATGCCGGAGACGACGGCCCATTTTCCGTTGTCCCGCCGCTGGGTCAGGAGAACCTTGCCGTCGGAGATCACGACGGCGCTGACGCCGGACAGCCAGAGCGGTGACGTGCCGACCTTGTCGCGGAGAGCGAGGACGAATTCGGGGATCGGCATGTCAGGACACGTACGCGTTCAGGGAGTTGGTGACGTCCGCGAGGATCGTGCGGGCGGCGACCAGTCCGCTGCCCGACCACACGGTGTCGTTGACCACGAAGATGCGTCCGTCCTTCGCCGAGCCCAGGTCCTTCCACGCCTCTCCGGTCATGACCGAGGTGCCGTAGTCCTCCCCGGCGTCGCCGTCGAAGCGGACGTAGACGATGTCGCCTTCGGCGGCGGCGACGTCTTCGGCCGATCCGGTGGCGGTGGCGTCGACCTGCGTCGTAGGCCTTTGCACGCCGATCTCCGCGAGAACGGAGCTCGCGAACGTCGAGGGTGCGTCGGTGGAGAAGGAGTCCGGGAGGAACCGCACGACCGACGCCTGCGTCTGCTGGGCGTTGACGTCCCGGCCGACCTGCTCGGCGTCCGCCGTGAAGCGGGCCAGTTCGTCGAACGCGGTCCCGCCCCGCCCCAGTGCAGCGGCCGATTGCAGGAATGCGCCCTTCCATCCCTGGTCGGTGCTGGTGAAGACGGTCGGCGCGATGTCGCCGAGCGCCTCGTACATGTCCGGTCCCAGCGTGTCCGCTCCGATGATCAGGTCGGGGGAGAGGCCTGCAATGGCGTCGATGTCCGGTGAGCCCACGGCCCCGACCGACGGGATCTGCGTGATTCCGGTGCCCAGGTACAGCTCCTGATCGCCGTCGCCGCGGAAGTCGGGATCGAGCGGGGCTGCACCGACGACGCGTTCCCAGACGCCGAGCGCGCAGGTGGCGTCCAGTGACGCCGCGTCCAGTACGACGACGCGCATCGGGTCCGCAGGCACGTCCGTGATGCCCTCGCTGTGACCGACAGGGCGGGTGTCACCGTCGATGCCCGTCGGATCCAGGGGTGCAGGAGCCGGGCACAGCCCGACGGTGTCGCGGTCGTTGCCGACGACGCCGGCTCCGGCGATGTTGGTGGTGCTCCGAACGATGGTCGACGCGTTGTCCTCGGAGGACGCGGTGTCCGAACATCCGGATGCGAGCGTCAGTGCTGTCACCACGATCGCAAGGGCAGCGGTGCGCGCCTGAGACGTCTTGGTCAACTCGGATGTTCCTTACGGGAGTCGGGATGCCGTCATACCCTATCGAAGAAGATCGACCGCTCCTCGAATCGCCGGTCTCGCTGGTCGTTCGACGCCGCCCAGCTGGTGCGGGAGCCGAATACGACACACGGTAGGACCGGTTGGTCAGGCTCGGAGTGCACGGTCTAGGATTCGAATAGCGCAAGACACCAGGACGTCCCGCTTGTCGATCGGGATGGGACGCATCTTCAGGAGGATCAGTGACTGCCCTAGCGCCTAGGCCTACTCCCGCTGTGACGGCGGCTCGGCCTTTTCCGCCGCGGATGGGACCTAAGGGTTCGTTCGTTCACAAGGCGATTACGACCACTGATCCCAAGGTGTTG